>NZ_JALPKN010000032.1 GCF_023630195.1 Actinotalea sp. C106
GGTCGCCGCGGCAGGCTGCGCGCGGGCGTCGGTCCGCTCGGGACGACGCGCGCCCCCACGGGCCGGGCGGTCACCACGCGGGCCACCGCGCGGCGAACGAGGACCGGCAGCAGCCTGCTCGCGAGCAAACTCCTTCTCGGTCATGTCGCCCTTGTAGATCCAGACCTTCACACCGATCTGACCGAAGGTCGTCTTGGCCTCGAAGGTGCCGAAGTCGATGTTCGCTCGGAGCGTGTGCAGCGGCACGCGACCCTCGCGGTAGAACTCCGAGCGGCTCATCTCGGCGCCGCCAAGGCGGCCGGCGCACTGCACCCGGATCCCCTTGGCACCCGCGCGGAGGGCGGACTGCATGCCCTTGCGCATGGCGCGACGGAAGGAGACACGGCTCGCCAGCTGCTCGGCGATGCCCTGGGCGACCAGCTGTGCCTCGATCTCGGCGTTCTTGACCTCGAGGATGTTCAGCTGGACCTGCTTGCCGGTGAGCTTCTCGAGCTCGCCGCGGATGCGGTCGGCCTCGGCGCCGCGGCGTCCGATGACGATCCCCGGGCGGGCGGTGTGGATGTCGACACGGACGCGGTCACGCGTGCGCTCGATCTCGACCTTGGCGATACCGGCACGCTCGAGCCCGGTGGACATGAGCTTGCGGATCTGCACGTCCTCGCGGACGTAGTCGCGGTAGCGCTGTCCGGGCTTGGTGCTGTCGGCGAACCAGCGCGACCGGTGGTCGGTGGTGATGCCGAGGCGGTACCCGTGCGGGTTGACCTTCTGTCCCACTATCGGGTCCTCTCCTTCTTCTCGACCGGGGCGACGACCACGGTGATGTGGCTCGTGCGCTTCAGGATCTGGCTGGCCCGCCCCTGGGCACGGGGGCGGAACCGCTTGAGGGTCGGGCCCTCGTCGACGTACGCCGCAGAGACCACGAGCGCCGAGGCGTCGAAGGCCTCGTTCGCACGGTCGGCCTTGACCCGGGCGTTGGCGATCGCGCTCTCCACGACCTTGCGCACCGTCTCGCCAGCGGCCTGCGGCGCGAACTTCAGCGTCGCGACGGCCTCGTCGGCCTGCTTGCCACGGATGAGGTCCACGACGCGCCGGGCCTTCTGGGGCGTGACACGGACGAACCGCGCCTGCGCCTTGGCTTCCATTGCTGTCCTGCCTTCTTCTGTCGTCATGGGAAGTCCTTCCCGCACTTGTCCTCGTCGCGACCGGAGGTCAGCGACGACGACCCTTGCGGTCGTCCTTCTCGTGGCCGCGGAAGGTCCGCGTCGGGGCGAACTCGCCGAGCTTGTGGCCGACCATCGACTCGGTCACGAAGACCGGGACGTGCTTGCGACCGTCGTGCACGGCAAGGGTGTGGCCCAGGAAATCGGGCGTGATCATCGAACGGCGGGACCAGGTCTTGATGACCGTCTTGGTGCCCTTCTCGTTCTGGACGTCCACCTTCTTCTGCAGGTGGTCGTCCACGAAGGGGCCCTTCTTCAGGCTGCGTGGCATCTGTCAGGCTCCTTCTCAGCGCTTCTTGTTCTTGCCGGAACGGCGACGGCGGACGATGAGCTTGTCGCTCGGCTTGTTCGGGCGGCGCGTACGACCCTCGGCCTGTCCCCACGGGCTGACCGGGTGGCGACCACCCGAGGTCTTGCCTTCACCGCCACCGTGGGGGTGGTCGATCGGGTTCATCGCGACACCGCGGACGGAGGGGCGCTTGCCCTTCCAACGCATGCGGCCGGCCTTGCCCCAGTTGATGTTCGACTGCTCGGCGTTGCCGACCTCGCCGACCGTCGCCCGGCAACGCAGGTCGACGTTGCGGATCTCCCCCGAGGGCAGACGCAGCTGGGCGTAGGGCCCGTCCTTGGCCACCAGCTGGACCGAGGCCCCCGCCGACCGTGCCATCTTTGCCCCGCCGCCGGGCCGCAGCTCAACAGCGTGGATGACCGTACCGGTCGGGATGTTGCGCAGCGGAAGGTTGTTGCCGGGCTTGATGTCAGCGCCGGCGCCGTTCTCGATCATGTCGCCCTGCGACAGACGGTTCGGCGCGATGATGTAGCGCTTCTCCCCGTCGGCGTAGTGCAGGAGCGCGATGCGCGCGGTGCGGTTGGGGTCGTACTCGATGTGAGCGACCTTGGCCGGCACGCCGTCCTTGTCGTGGCGACGGAAGTCGATCACCCGGTAGGCGCGCTTGTGGCCCCCGCCCTGGTGACGCATCGTCACGCGGCCGGTGCTGTTGCGCCCACCGGTCTTGTGCAGCGGGCGCACCAGCGACTTCTCGGGCTCGGAGCGCGTGATCTCGACGAAGTCGGCGACGCTCGAGCCGCGGCGCCCGGGCGTCGTCGGCTTGTACTTACGGATTCCCATGGAGGTCAGTCCTCAATCTGTCTCGTCGGTCCGGCCTCAGCCGACCGGTCCGCCGAAGATGTCGATGGTGCCCTCGCGCAGCGTGATGATCGCGCGCTTGGTGTCCTTGCGCTTGCCCAGGCCGAACCGCGTCCGCCGCGACTTGCCCTTGCGGTTGATCGTGTTGACCGAGGCGACCTTCACACCGAAGACCTGCTCGACCGCGATCTTGATCTCGGTCTTGTTCGCCCGAGGGTCCACCACGAAGGTGTACTTGCCCTCGTCGAGGAGGCCGTAGCTCTTCTCGGAGACGACCGGCGAGACGAGGATGTCGCGCGGGTCCTTGTTCACGGTGGTCACTTGGTCTCCTCCGTGTCGAGGACGGACGCCTCGGTCGAGGTGGCGACACCCTTGGCACCACGGCCAGCAGGCCGGGTGAGGAACGCGTCGAGCGCGCCCCGGGTGAACACGACGTCGTCGGAGACGAGCACGTCGTAGGTGTTGAGCTGGTCGGCGAGCAGCAGGTGCACCTGCTCGACGTTGCGCAGCGACTTCCACGTGAGCTCGTCGCCTCGCTCGAGGACGACCAGCACGTGCCGGCGCGGCGACAGGGTCGCAAGGGTCGAGACGGCCGTACGCGTCGAGGGCGCACCGTCAACGGCGAAGCCGTCGACGACGTGCACACGACCGGCGCGTGCCCGGTCGGAGAGGGCTCCGCGCAGAGCGGCGGCCTTCATCTTCTTGGGGGTGCGCTGGCTGTAGTCGCGCGGCTGCGGTCCGTGGACCGTGCCGCCGCCCGCGAACTGAGGGGCGCGGATCGAGCCCTGGCGGGCGCGGCCGGTGCCCTTCTGCTTGTAGGGCTTCTTGCCGCCGCCACGGACCTCACCACGAGTCTTCGTGGAGTGCGTGCCCTGCCGCGCGGCGGCGAGCTGTGCCACGACGACCTGGTGGATCAGCGGAACGTTGGTCTGGACGTCGAAGACCTCGGCGGGAAGCTCGGCGGTGCCGGACTTCTTGCCCTTGGCGTCCAGGACGTCGATGGTCAGCGTGCTCATGCTCACGCCCCCTTCACGGCGGAACGCACCAGGACGACGCCACCCTTGGGGCCGGGGACGGCGCCCTTGACGAGCAGCAGACCCCTCTCGGCGTCGACCGCGTGCACGGTCAGGTTCTGGGTCGTCTGGCGCTCGTGGCCCATCCGACCGGCCATCCGCATGCCCTTGAAGACTCGCGACGGCGTCGAGGCGCCACCGATCGATCCGGCCTTGCGGTGGTTCTTGTGCGCACCGTGAGAAGCGCCGACGCCGTGGAAGCCGTGACGCTTCATCACGCCGGCCGTGCCCTTGCCCTTGGTGGTGCCCGAGACGTCGACCGTCTGGCCGGCGGCGAAGGCCTCCGCGGTGATCTCCTGGCCGAGCGCGTACTCGGCAGAGTCCGGCGTCCGGACCTCGGCAACGTGACGGCGCGGCGTGACGCCGGCCTTCTCGAAGTGGCCCTTGAGCGGCTGCGTAACCTTGCGCGGGTCGATCTGGCCGTAGGCCAGCTGGACCGCGGCGTAGCCGTCGACGTCCTCGGTCCGCACCTGCGTCACCACGTTGGTACCCACCTGGACGACCGTGACGGGGACGAGGCGGCCTGCCTCGTCCCACACCTGGGTCATTCCGAGCTTGGTACCGAGCGCGGCCGTGATCGGCTTGGCGTTCTGGGGAAGCGTGGTCATCGTGATCTCCTGCCCGGCCTCAGAGCTTGATCTCGATGTTCACGTCAGCAGGCAGGTCGAGTCGCATGAGCGAGTCAACCGCCTTCGGCGTGGGATCGATGATGTCGATGAGGCGCTTGTGCGTGCGCATCTCGAAGTGCTCGCGGCTGTCCTTGTACTTGTGAGGCGACCGGATGACGCAGAACACGTTCTTCTCCGTCGGCAGCGGCACCGGACCCACGACCGTCGCACCAGCGCGCGTCACCGTGTCGACGATCCTGCGCGCCGAGCTGTCGATGACCTCGTGGTCGTAGGACTTGAGCCGGATGCGGATCTTCTGTCCCGCCATGGCGTCGTCTGACTCTCTCTCTCGAACCGCTAGCTGTCCGACCCCCGCACTCGGGCGTGTCGCCTGTTGCGACATACTCTGGCGCTGCGCACCGTGAGGCGCGAGGTCGTTGGATGCTGTGTGAACCGCACCGGCCCGGAGGCATGTGCTGGTCCTCAACGTCTGTCGTGCATGGCTGCCGGCCTGTCTCAGCTCGTCCTCGTCGGCGCTCATCGAGCGCACGGTCGAGACGTGCCGGTACCGGGCAACCTGAACAGTGTGCCAGACACCTGCGTGGATTACCAATCGCTGGTCGTATGGCCCCACCGGGCTCTCCCCCGGGCCGTCGTCGTGACGTCCGGCGCGGAAGAGACATGCCGAGGGCCCGGACGTCTGAGACGTCCGGGCCCCCGATCAGATCACTTGAGGATCTTGGTCACACGGCCGGAGCCGACGGTGCGGCCACCCTCACGGATGGCGAAGCCGAGGCCGTCCTCCATGGCGATCGGCTGGATCAGCTCGACCGTCATCTCGGTGTTGTCGCCGGGCATGACCATCTCGGTGCCCTCAGGCAGCGTGATGACGCCGGTGACGTCCGTCGTGCGGAAGTAGAACTGCGGGCGGTAGTTCGAGTAGAACGGGTTGTGACGCCCACCCTCGTCCTTGGCCAGGATGTAGACCTGGGCCTCGAAGTCGGTGTGGGGCGTGATCGACCCGGGCTTCACGACGACCTGGCCGCGCTCGACGTCCTCGCGCTTGATGCCGCGGAGCAGGAGGCCACAGTTCTCGCCGGCCCACGCCTCGTCCATCTGCTTGTGGAACATCTCGATACCCGTGACCGTGGTCTTCTGGGCCTCGCGGATGCCGACGATCTCGACCTCGGAGTTGATCGCGAGCTTGCCGCGGTCGACCTTGCCGGTGACGACGGTGCCACGACCCGTGATCGTGAAGACGTCCTCGATCGGCATGAGGAAGGGCTTGTCCATGTCGCGGACGGGCTCGGGGACACTCTCGTCCACGGCCTCCATAAGCTCCTCGACCGACTTCGTCCAGGTCGCGTCGCCCTCAAGCGCCTTGAGGCCCGAGACCCGGATGACCGGGGCGTCGTCGCCGTCGAAGCCCTGCGAGGACAGCAGCTCACGGACCTCCATCTCGACGAGCTCGAGGATCTCCTCGTCCTCGACCATGTCGGACTTGTTGAGCGCGACCAGCAGGTAGGGAACCCCGACCTGACGCGCGAGCAGCACGTGCTCACGGGTCTGGGCCATCGGACCGTCCGTCGCGGCGACCACCAGGATCGCGCCATCCATCTGGGCGGCACCGGTGATCATGTTCTTGATGTAGTCGGCGTGACCAGGGGCGTCGACGTGGGCGTAGTGCCGCTTCTCGGTCTGGTACTCGACGTGCGCGATGTTGATCGTGATACCGCGCTGCTTCTCCTCAGGCGCCTTGTCGATCTCGTCGAAAGGCGTGAAGGGGTTCAGGTCGGGGTACTTGTCGTGCAGCACCTTCGAGATCGCAGCGGTCAGCGTCGTCTTGCCGTGGTCGACGTGACCGATGGTCCCGATGTTGACGTGCGGCTTGGTCCGCTCGAACTTGGCCTTCGCCACTGGGGTCCTCCTCGGACTCGGGGTAGTGGTACCGATCTCCGCAGCTGCCGGTTGGCCGCTGCAGGATGCGGCTGTCTACAGGTTGATGGTTGTTACTGGTGGGTCGACCTGTGGGACTACTCGCCCCGGGTCTTCTTGATGATCTCCTCGGCGACCGCGCGAGGAACCTCGGCATAGCTGTCGAACTGCATCGAGTACACCGCGCGACCCTGGGTCTTGGACCGCAGATCACCGACGTACCCGAACATCTCGGAGAGCGGCACCTGCGCCCGCACCACCTTGACGCCGGTCGCGTCCTCCATCGACTGGATGAGGCCACGACGCGAGTTGATGTCGCCGATGACCTCGCCCATGTACTCCTCGGGCGTACGGACCTCGACGGCCATGACCGGCTCGAGCAGGACGGGGTCCGCCTGGCGGACCGCCTCCTTGAGGATCATCGAGCCAGCGATCTTGAACGCCATCTCCGAGGAGTCGACGTCGTGCGAGGCACCGTCGAGCAGCGTCGCCTTGATACCGACGAGCGGGAAGCCGGCGAGCACGCCGAGCCCCATCGCCGACTGGATCCCGGCGTCGACGCTGGGGATGTACTCGCGAGGGATCCGGCCGCCGGTGACGGCGTTCTTGAACTCGTAGAGCTCCCCCTCCTCGGACTGCAGGGGCTCGAAGGTCATCTGGACCTTGGCGTACTGGCCCGACCCACCGGTCTGCTTCTTGTGCGTGAAGTCGATCTTCTCGACCTTGCGACGGATGGTCTCGCGGTAAGCGACCTGGGGCTTGCCCACGTTCGCCTCGACGCGGAACTCACGACGCATGCGGTCGACCAGGATGTCGAGGTGCAGCTCGCCCATCCCACCGATGACCGTCTGTCCCGTCTCCTCGTCCAGGCGGACGCGGAAGGTCGGGTCCTCCTCAGCGAGCTTCTGGATGGCGACAGACAGCTTCTCCTGGTCGCCCTTGGTCTTCGGCTCGATCGCGACGTCGATCACGGGCTCGGGGAAGGTCATCGACTCGAGGACGATCTGGTTCTGCGGGTCGCAGAGAGTGTCGCCCGTGGTGACGTCCTTGAGACCGATGAACGCGTAGATGTGGCCCGCCTGGGCCTCCTCCACCGGGTTCTCCTTGTTGGAGTGCATCTGGAAGAGCTTCCCGATGCGCTCCTTCTTTCCCTTGGTCGCGTTGTAGACCTGCGCGCCCGACGGAACCTTGCCGGAGTAGACCCGGACATAGGTGAGCTTGCCGAAGAACGGGTGGCTCGCGACCTTGAAGGCCAAGGCCGAGAAGGGCTCGTCGGCGGAGGGCTTCCGCGTGATCATCTTCTCCTCGTCCTTGACGTCGTGCCCCTCCATGGGGGGGACGTCGAGGGGCGAGGGGAGGTAGTCGATGACGGCGTCGAGCATGGGCTGGACGCCCTTGTTCTTGAACGCCGAGCCGCACAGGACCGGGTAGGCCTCGCTCGAGATCGTGAGCTGGCGGATACCAGCCTTGATCTCCGCGACGCTGATCTCCTCGCCGCCGAGGTACTTCTCCAGCAGCTCTTCGCTCGTCTCGGCGACGGCCTCGATCAGCTCCGCGCGGTACTGCGCCGCCTTCTCGACGAGGTCGGCCGGGATGTCCTCGGTCGTGTACGCCTCGCCCAGGGGGGTCTCCCCGCGCCACGTCAGGGCCTTGTTCTCAACCAGGTCGATGACGCCGATGAAGTCGTTCTCGGCGCCGATCGGCAGCTGGATGACCAACGGCTTGGCCTTGAGGCGGTTCACGATCGTGTCGATCGTGAAGTAGAAGTCCGCACCGAGCTTGTCCATCTTGTTGACGAAGCAGATGCGCGGGACGTCGTACTTGTCCGCCTGGCGCCACACCGTCTCGGACTGGGGCTCGACACCCTCCTTGCCGTCGAAGACGGCGACAGCACCGTCGAGGACGCGCAGCGAACGCTCGACCTCGACCGTGAAGTCGACGTGCCCCGGGGTGTCGATGATGTTGATCTGGTTGTCCTTCCAGTAGCAGGTCGTCGCGGCCGACGTGATCGTGATGCCGCGCTCCTGCTCCTGCTCCATCCAGTCCATCGTCGAGGCGCCGTCGTGCGTCTCGCCCATCTTGTAGTTGACCCCGGTGTAGAACAGGATCCGCTCGGTCGTCGTCGTCTTACCGGCGTCGATGTGGGCCATGATGCCGATGTTGCGGACCTTGTTCAGGTCGGTCAGCACGTCAAGTGCCACGGTGTGAAGCCCTTCGTCGGTCTGCAGTCCAGGAGGCGCCGGGAAGACGCCGGATTACCAGCGGTAGTGCGCGAAGGCCTTGTTCGACTCGGCCATCTTGTGCATGTCCTCGCGACGCTTGACCGCGGCACCGAGGCCGTTGCTCGCGTCCAGGATCTCGTTCATGAGGCGCTCGGTCATCGTCTTCTCACGTCGCGCGCGGGAGAAGTCGACGAGCCAGCGCAGCGCGAGGGTCGTCGAGCGCACGGGGCGCACCTCGACCGGCACCTGGTAGGTCGCGCCACCGACACGGCGGGACTTGACCTCGAGGGCGGGTCGGACGTTCTCGAGCGAACGCTTGAGGACGACGACGGGGTCGCTGCCGGTCTTGTCACGGACGCCCTCGAGAGCGCCGTAGACGATGGCCTCGGCGACGGACTTCTTGCCGTCCTGCAGGACCTTGTTGATCAGCTGGGTGACGACCGGCGATCCGTAGACCGGGTCGATGATGAGCGGCCGCTTCGGGGCCGGGCCCTTGCGAGGCATCAGCTCTTCTCCTTCTTGGCGCCGTAACGGCTGCGGGCCTGCTTGCGGCCCTTGACACCCTGGGTGTCGAGGGCGCCGCGGACGATCTTGTAGCGGACGCCGGGGAGGTCCTTCACCCGGCCGCCGCGCACGAGCACGATCGAGTGCTCCTGGAGGTTGTGACCGACGCCGGGGATGTACGCGGTGACCTCGATCTGGCTCGAGAGGCGCACGCGAGCGACCTTCCGCAGAGCGGAGTTCGGCTTCTTCGGCGTAGTGGTGTAGACGCGGGTGCACACACCGCGCCGCTGCGGGCTGCCCTTGAGGGCCGGCGTCTTGGACGACGTCTGCTTGGACGTCCGTCCCTTGCGCACGAGCTGCTGAATCGTGGGCACTGCATCTCCGTGTCTGCTCGGTACTGCTCGTCTGGTCGACCGGCGGTTGGCCGGTCAGGAGGGCCGACTGGTGCCGACCCTGGGATCTTTCGTCCCCGCCGTGGGGCTCGACCCCCGCACCCGGGCGTGTCGCCCCACCCTGAGCACGAACCGTCCGCCTGTCGTGGGCGGAGGGGCCGTGCAGCGGCGGTGTGATCACCCCGCACAGCGTCGCTGAGCCGGCCCCGAGAGGCTGGCGCTCCGTCGCTGTGCGCGCACGAGGGCCCGACGGCGCGGGCACAGGGACTTACGTTACCCGGCGACCCGTCACACCGTCAAAGCGTGGCGGACTAGGGACGCGTCGAGGGGCCCACCACGCGGTAGGCCCCTCGACACGGGTCACGACGCCCGGGTCAGCGCAGGTCCCCGAAGTCGATGTCCTCGAGCGGAATGGCCTCGCCCGACCCCACACCCAGGGGCGGGAAGTCGATCTCGTCGTAGCCGAAGGACGGGTACAGCTCGGCCTTGGCCTCCTCGGTGGGCTCGACCGTGACGTTGCGGTACCGGGGAAGACCGGTGCCTGCCGGGATGAGCTTTCCGATGATGACGTTCTCCTTGAGGCCGAGCAGCGGGTCGCTGCGTCCGCTCATCGCGGCCTCGGTGAGCACCCGGGTGGTCTCCTGGAAGGAGGCCGCCGAGAGCCACGAGTCGGTCGCGAGCGAGGCCTTGGTGATGCCCATGAGCTCTGGACGACCCGAGGCGGGCTGCCCGCCCTCGGCCATCGTCTTGCGGTTGGCGTCCTCGAAGCGACCTCGCTCGGCGAGCTCGCCGGGCAGCAGATCGGTGTCTCCCGAGTCGAGCACGGTCACGCGACGCAGCATCTGGCGCACGATGACCTCGATGTGCTTGTCGTGGATGTCCACGCCCTGCGACCGGTAGGTCTCCTGGACCTCGTCCACGAGGTGCTTCTGCGTGGCTCGCGGGCCGAGGATGCGCAGCACCTTCTTCGGGTCGACCGCGCCCTGGACCAGCTGGGTCCCGACCTCGACGTGGTCACCGTCCTCGATCAGCAGGCGCGAGCGCTTCGTGATCGGGTAGGCGATCTCCTCCGAGCCGTCGTCGGGTGTGAGCAGCAGGCGACGCGTCCGCTCGGACTCGTCGATCGTGACCCGGCCCGAGAACTCGGCGATCGTGCCCTCACCCTTGGGGGTGCGTGCCTCGAAGAGCTCCTGGACACGGGGCAGACCCTGCGTGATGTCGTCCGCCGAGGCCACACCACCGGTGTGGAAGGTCCGCATCGTCAGCTGCGTGCCGGGCTCACCGATCGACTGGGCCGAGATGATGCCGACGGCCTCGCCGATGTCCACGAGCTTGCCGGTCGCGAGGGACCGGCCGTAGCACTTGGCGCAGGTGCCGACCCGTGACTCGCAGGTCAGGACCGAGCGGACCTTGATCTCGGTGACCCCGGCCTCGAGCAGCTGCTCGATGATGACGTCGCCCGCGTCGTCCCCGGCGTGGGCGACGACGGTGCCGTCGGCGCTCACGTCGGTCGCGATGGTCCGGGCGTAGATGCTCGTCTCGACCTTCTCGTGGCGACGCAGCGTGCCGTCGGGCGCCTTCTCGGCCACCGGGAGGGTGAGCCCGCGCTCGGTGCCGCAGTCCTCTTCGCGGATGATCACGTCCTGCGACACGTCGACCAGACGCCGGGTGAGGTACCCGGAGTCCGCGGTACGCAGTGCGGTGTCCGCCAGACCCTTACGAGCACCGTGAGAGGCGATGAAGTACTCCAGGACCGACAGGCCCTCGCGGTAGTTGGACTTGATCGGGCGCGGGATGATCTCGCCCTTCGGGTTCGCCACGAGACCACGCATACCGGCGATCTGACGGACCTGCATCCAGTTGCCACGCGCACCCGAGCCCACCATGCGGTTGAGGGGGTTGTGGGTGGGGAAGTTCTTCTGCATGGCCTTGGCGACCTCGTCGGTCGCCTGGGTCCAGATCTCGATGAGCTCCTGGCGGCGCTCGTCGTCGGTGATCAGACCCTTGTCGTACTGACCCTGGATCCGCGCGGCACGACCCTCGTAGTCCTCGAGGATGTCCTTCTTGATCTCGGGGGTCGTCACGTCGGAGATGGCGATCGTGACACCCGAGCGCGTGGCCCAGTGGAAGCCGGCGTCCTTGAGCGCGTCGAGGCTCGCAGCCACCTCGACCTTGGGGTAGCGCTCCGCGAGGTCGTTGACGATCGAGGAGAGCGCCTTCTTGTCGACCACACCGTTGACGTACGGGTAGTCGACCGGGAGCAGCTCGTTGAACAGCGCCCGACCCAGGGTCGTCTCGAAGACGATCGACTGGTCGCTCGTCCACCCCTCGGGTGCCTCGAAGCCGTCCGGCGGCACGAGACCGTCCAGGCGGAGGTCGATCACCGCGTTGAGGTCCAGGGTCTTCTGGTCGAAGGCCATCGTGGCCTCGGCGACCGAGCTGAAGGACCGTCCGTGGCCGAGCGCCTCCTCCTTGTCAGCCGTCAGGTGGAACAGGCCGATGATCATGTCCTGTGAGGGCATGGTCACCGGACGACCGTCCGAGGGCTTGAGGATGTTGTTGCTCGAGAGCATGAGGATGCGGGCCTCGGCCTGCGCCTCGGTGCTCAGCGGCAGGTGCACGGCCATCTGGTCACCGTCGAAGTCGGCGTTGAACGCGCCGCAGACGAGCGGGTGCAGGTGGATCGCCTTGCCCTCGACGAGCTTGGGCTCGAAGGCCTGGATGCCCAGGCGGTGCAGGGTGGGGGCACGGTTGAGCAGCACGGGGTGCTCGGTGATGACCTCTTCCAGGACGTCCCAGACCTGGGGCCGGGCGCGCTCGACCATGCGCTTGGCGCTCTTGATGTTCTGCGCGTGGTTGAGGTCCACGAGGCGCTTCATGACGAAGGGCTTGAACAGCTCGAGGGCCATCTGCTTGGGCAGGCCGCACTGGTGCAGCTTGAGCTCGGGGCCGACGACGATGACCGAACGGCCCGAGTAGTCGACACGCTTGCCGAGCAGGTTCTGGCGGAAACGCCCCTGCTTGCCCTTGAGCATGTCCGAGATCGACTTGAGCGGCCGGTTGCCCGGGCCGGTCACCGGGCGTCCACGACGGCCGTTGTCGAACAGCGCGTCGACGGCCTCCTGGAGCATCCGCTTCTCGTTGTTGACGATGATCTCGGGGGCGCCCAGGTCGAGCAGCCGCTTGAGCCGGTTGTTCCGGTTGATCACGCGGCGGTACAGGTCGTTCAGGTCCGAGGTGGCGAAACGCCCACCGTCGAGCTGGACCATCGGACGAAGGTCCGGCGGGATGACCGGGACGGCGTCCAAGACCATGCCCTGGGGCGTGTTGGTCGTGGTGAGGAAGGCGTTGACGACCTTGAGCCGCTTGAGGGCACGGGTCTTGCGCTGCCCCTTGCCGTTCTTGATCGTGTCACGCAAGGACTCGGCCTCGGCGACGAGGTCGAAGTCCTCGAGGCGCTTCTGGATCGCGGCCGCGCCCATGGCGCCCTTGAAGTAGTTGCCGTACCGGTCCATCAGCTGGCGGTAGAGCATCTCGTCGCCCTCGAGGTCAGCGACCTTGAGGTTCTTGAAGCGGTCCCAGACCTGCTCGAGGCGGTCGAGCTCGGCGTCGGCGCGCTTGCGCAGCTGAGCCATCTCGCGCTCGGCCGAGTCGCGCACCTTGCGGCGGGCGTCGGCCTTGGCACCCTCGGCCTCGAGCTCGGCCAGGTCGGTCTCGAGCTTGCGGGCACGCTTGTCGATGTCGACGTCGCGCCGCGAGGTGATCTCCTTCTTCTCCAGGTCGATCTCGTTCTGGAGGTTGGGGAGGTCCTCCTGCCGGCCCTCGTCGTCGACCCAGGTGATCATGTAGGCGGCGAAGTAGATGACCTTCTCGAGGTCCTTCGGGGCCAGGTCGAGCAGGTAGCCCAGGCGCGAGGGCACACCCTTGAAGAACCAGATGTGGGTCACGGGGGCAGCGAGCTCGATGTGCCCCATGCGCTCACGGCGCACCTTGGAGCGGGTCACCTCGACGCCGCAGCGCTCGCAGATGATGCCCTTGAAGCGAACGCGCTTGTACTTGCCGCAGTAGCACTCCCAGTCCCGGGTGGGACCGAAGATCTTCTCGCAGAAGAGACCGTCCTTCTCAGGCTTGAGAGTCCGGTAGTTGATGGTCTCGGGCTTCTTGACCTCGCCGTGCGACCAGGTGCGGATGTCCTCCGCGGTCGCCAGGCCGATGCGCAGCTCGTCGAAGACGTTGACGTCGAGCAAGGTGTCCTACTTCCTTCGTCAGTCCGTGTTCACCGTGTGTGGCCGGTGAGAGCCGGTGGTCGGGCCCCCGCGTCGCAGTCGCGTGGCGAGGGCCCGACGAGATCAGATCTCTTCGATGCTGGAGGCGTTGGGGCGGCGGGACAGGTCGATGCCCAGCTCCTCCGCCGCGCGGTACACCTCGTCGTCGTTCTCCTTCATGTCGATCTGGACGCCGTCCGCGGACAGCACCTCGACGTTCAGGCAGAGCGACTGCATCTCCTTGAGGAGAACCTTGAACGACTCCGGGATGCCCGAGTCGGGGATGTTCTCGCCCTTGACGATCGCCTCGTAGACCTTGACGCGACCGGGCACGTCGTCGGACTTGATCGTGAGCAGCTCCTGGAGCGTGTAGGCAGCCCCGTACGCCTCGAGGGCCCACACCTCCATCTCGCCGAACCGCTGGCCACCGAACTGCGCCTTACCGCCGAGCGGCTGCTGGGTGATCATCGAGTACGGCCCGGTCGACCGCGCGTGGATCTTGTCGTCGACCAGGTGGTGGAGCTTGAGGATGTACATGTAGCCGACGGCGATCGGGTCCGGGAAGGGCTCCCCCGAACGGCCGTCGAAGAGCCGCGTCTTGCCGGTCGAGTCGACCAGCCGCTCGCCGTCGCGGTTCGGGTGCGTCGCGTCGAGGAGGCCCGTGAGCACGCCCTCGGGCACGCCGTCGAAGACCGGGGTCGCGACCGGGGTGCCCGGTGCGCTCTTGACCGCCGCCTGCGGCACGTCCTTGATCCACGACGCCTCGGCGTCGGCCAGCTCGATGTCCCAGCCCTGCTTGGCAACCCACCCGAGGTGGGTCTCCAGGACCTGGCCCACGTTCATGCGTCCGGGCACACCCAGCGGGTTCAGGACGATGTCGACAGCGGTGCCGTCGGGCAGGAACGGCATGTCCTCGATGGGGAGGATCTTGCCGATGACACCCTTGTTGCCGTGACGGCCGGCGAGCTTGTCACCGTCGGTGATCTTGCGTCGCTGGGCGATGTAGACCCGGACCAGCTCGTTCACGCCGGCGGGCAGCTCGTCGCCGTCCTCCCGGTTGAACGTGCGGACCTCGATGACCGTGCCGGACTCGCCGTGGGGCACCTTGAGGGAGGTGTCGCGGACCTCGCGGGCCTTCTCCCCGAAGATGGCGCGCAGCAGGCGCTCCTCCGGGGTGAGCTCGGTCTCGCCCTTGGGCGTGACCTTGCCCACGAGGACGTCTCCGGCCCCGACCTCGGCGCCGATCCGGATGATCCCGCGCTCGTCGAGGTCCGCGAGGACCTCCTCCGAGACGTTCGGGATGTCCCGCGTGATCTCCTCGGGCCCGAGCTTGGTGTCGCGCGCGTCGACCTCGTGCTCCTCGATGTGGATCGAGGTCAGCACGTCGTCCTGCACGAGACGCTGGCTGAGGATGATCGCGTCCTCGTAGTTGTGGCCTTCCCAGGACATGAAGGCCACCAGCAGGTTGCGGCCCAGGGCAAGCTCGCCCTCGTCGGTCGCGGGTCCGTCGGCCAGGACCGAGCCGACCTCGACCCGCGCGCCGTCGTCGACCAGCACGCGCTGGTTGTACGAGGTGCCCTGGTTGGAGCGACGGAACTTCGCGACCCGGTAGGTCGAGGTCGTCGCGTCGTCGTTGGCGACCGTGATGAGGTCGGCGGAGACCTCGGTCACCACGCCGGGCTTGGTCGCCACGATGACATCACCCGCGTCGACGGCCGCGCGCCGCTCCATGCCGGTGCCGACCAGCGGCGCCTCGGAGCGCACCAGCGGCACGGCCTGACGCTGCATGTTCGCGCCCATGAGGGCACGGTTGGCGTCGTCGTGCTCGAGGAACGGGATCATCGCGGTCGCGACCGAGACCATCTGCCGCGGCGAGACGTCCATGTAGTCGACCATGTCGCCCGGGACGATCTCGACCTCGCCGCCCTTGACGCGGACCAGCACGCGGTCCTCGGCGAAGGCGCCGTCGTCCTGGAGCTCGGCGTTGGCCTGGGCGATGACGTAGCGGTCCTCGTCGTCGGCCGTCAGGTAGTGGACGTCGTCGGTGACCTTGCCCTGGATGACCTTGCGGTAGGGAGTCTCGACGAAGCCGAAGGCGTTGATGCGGCCGTAGGTCGCGAGCGAGCCGATCAGGCCGATGTTCGGGCCCTCAGGGGTCTCGATCGGGCACATGCGGCCGTAGTGCGACGGGTGGACGTCACGGACGTCCATGCCGGCACGGTCGCGGGACAGACCACCCGGGCCGAGGGCAGACAGACGCCGCTTGTGCGTCAGGCCCGCGAGCGGGTTGTTCTGGTCCATGAACTGCGACAGCTGCGAGGTGCCGAAGAACTCCTTGATCGACGCCACCACGGGGCGGATGTTGATCAGGGTCTGCGGGGTGATGGCCTCGACGTCCTGCGTGGTCATCCGTTCCCGGACGACGCGCTCCATCCGCGACAGGCCCGTGCGGACCTGGTTCTGGATGAGCTCGCCCACCGCACGGATGCGACGGTTGCCGAAGTGGTCGATGTCATCGGTCTCGACGCGGACGTCGACCGGCTCGCCGGCACGGGTGCCGGACAGGCTCGTGACCTCGGCGTGCAGCGCGGCCATGTACTTGACCGTCGCGACGATGTCGCTGACCGACAGGACCGAGTCCGTCAGCGGGGCGTCGGTGCCGAGCTTCTTGTTGACCTTGTAGCGGCCGACCTTCGCGAGGTCGTAGCGCTTGGGGTTGAAGTAGAAGTTCTCCAGCAGCGAGCGGCCGGCCTCGATCGTGGGCGGCTCGCCCGGACGGATCTTCCGGTAGAGGTCGAGCAGCGCCTCCTCCTCGGTGGACACGTGGTCCTTCTCGAGGGTCTCCAGGACGGCGGGGAACTGCGCGAACTCCTCGCGGATCTGCGACTCGGTCAGACCGAGGGCCTTGAGGAGGACAGTGACCGACTGCTTGCGCTTGCGGTCCACGCGCACGCCGACGGCGTCGCGCTTGTCGATCTCGAACTCGAGCCAGGCACCACGGCTGGGGATGATCTTCGCGGTGAAGATGTCCTTGTCCGAGGTCTTGTCGGCCGTGCGCTCGAAGTACACGCCCGGGGAACGCACGAGCTGCGAGACGACGACGCGCTCGGTGCCGTTGATGATGAAGGTGCCACGCTCGGTCATGAGCGGGAACTCGCCCATGAAGACCGTCTGGCTCTTGATCTCACCGGTGGTGTAGTTGACGAACTCCGCCGTCACGAACAGCGGGGCGGCGTAGGTGAAGTCCTTCTCCTTGCACTCCTCCCCCGTGTACTTCGGGGGCTCGAAGCGGTGGTCCCGGAACGAGAGCGACATGCTGCCGCCGAAGTCCTCGATCGGGGAGATCTCCTCGAAGATCTCCTCGAGGCCCGAGGTCTCGGAGATGTCCTGCCGGCCGGCCGCGAGGGCGGTCGCCACACGCTCCTGCCAAGCAGCGTTGCCGAGGAGCCAGTCGAAGTTCTCCGTCTGGAGCCCGAGGAGGTCCGGGACCTCGAGGGGCTCGTGGATCTTGGCGAAGGAGACGCGGCGCGAAGCGGTGCGGTTCGCGATAGCGTCGGCGGACGGAGCAGAAGGGGTGCGCGAGGCAGCCAAGAGGGGTCCTTCCCTGCGGATCGAGTGCACACGCGCTGGTCGAAGGTCGTCCCGTACCCCACCAGCCCATGGCGATCGGTTCGGCTACCGGGCAGAGCTCGGACCGACGGGCGGGTAGAGGGGGGCAGGCACAAGCCAGCGCAAAGCGCTAGCGTAGCCGGTCCGACCAGGCCTGTCTACTGGCCCTGTGGACGACTGCGCTGATGAGTGATCGCGGGGACGTCTGCGGCCCCTCGACGGCACGAGGCCCGTACCCCCGCGGGGGTACGGGCCTCGCGTCGAAACCGTGGCGCGCGGGAGCGCGCCGAGGTGTCAGAGGACCGACGTCACTTGAGGGTGACGGTGGCGCCGGCGCCCTCGAGCGCAGCCTTGGCCTTGTCGGCGGTCTCCTTGTTGACGGCCTCAAGGACGGCCTTGGGCGCGCCGTCGACGAGGTCCTTGGCCTCCTTCAGGCCGAGGCTCGTGAGGGCACGCACCTCCTTGATGACCTGGATCTTCTTGTCGCCAGCAGCCTCGAGGACGACGTCGAACTCGTCCTTCTCCTCGACGGCAGCGGCCTCACCGGCACCGCCGGCGGCGGCCGGGGCAGCCGCGGCGACGGGGGCGGCAGCGGTGACCTCGAAGGTCTCCTCGAAGGCCTTCACGAACTCCGAGAGCTCGATGAGGGTGAGCTCCTTGAACGCGTCGAGCAGCTCGTCGGTGGTGAGCTTCGCCATGGTGGCGTTCCTTCCTGTTTGCCCTGCGGGGACCACTGGTCTCCAGCAGGTGGGGTGGTGTGTCGAGGGGCGGGCGGTCCCGCCGGGCCGGGGCCCGGAGGATCAGGCCGCCTGCTCCTCGGTCGCCCGCTTCTCTCGCAGGGCATCGATGGTGCGCACGGCCTGGGCCGAGGGCGCGGTGAAGAGGTACGCCGCCTGGTAGAGCGACGCCTTGAGCGCGCCGGCCAGCTTGGCCAGCAGGACCTCACGGGACTCGAGGTCCGCGAGCTTGGTGATGTCCTCGGACGTCAGGGCGCGTCCGTCGAGGACACCACCCTTGATGACGAGCTGAGGGTTGGCCTTGGCGAAGTCACGCAGGCCCTTGGCCGCCTCGACCGGGTCACCGGTCACGAAGGCGACGGCCGAGGGGCCCTTGAGCTGGTCGTCGAGACCCTCGACGCCGGCCTGCTTGGCCGCGATCGCGGTCAGCGTGTTCTTCACCACGGCGTAGCTTGCGTTGCCGCTGAGCGCGCGCCGCAGCTGCTTGAGCTGGGCGACGGTGAGCCCGCGGTACTCGGTCAGCATGACGGCGTTCGAGTCGCGGAACTGGTCCGTGAGCTCTCCGACCGCGGCTGCCTTGTCCGGCCTCGCCATGGCAATCCTTCCGGTGGTGGTCCCGCAGATCAGTACGGGCCCCGGACATGAGAAGAGCCCCGCGCAGGCGCGGGGCTCACAGGGCGAGGTGCTGACGGACGCACATCACGGTGGAGACTCTCACCTGCGCTGGCCTCCGCTCAGTGCGGAGCTTCGGTAGACAACCCGCGTCCTGGGACGCGGTCTGCCGACGACCTGCGGTCTTGGGCACTCGAAGACTACGGGAGGTCGGGCGTGGGACCAAATCCAGGTCTGCTCCCATCCCCAGGTGCGTCCGCTCCGAACCTGGGGGCAGCGGGCCGTCATGTGGGCGGGCCGACGAACGGAAGGCCCCTGCGTGATGCGCACCTCACCGAACCGTCTGCTCGGCACCGCCCTCGGCATCGACTACCCGCTCGCCGGGGCCGACCACGCGCTCCACGTCGCCAACGCCCTGCTCCTGGTCGGCGTCGGGCTGACCTCCGACCATGGACCCCGGGCGGGAACCCGGCCCCTCGTGACGGCCGCGTGATGGCACGCTGCGAGCCCGGGCGCGAGCGATCGCCCAGGAGCGCGGGAGGCAACCACGCGCCGCAGTCCCCGCTGCTCGGGGCCGTCGTGTTCGCCGTGCTCGGCGCGGGGCTGATCGACGTGGGACTGGCCACCCGCCACGAGGGCCACCCAGGGTGGGCCTGGTCCCTGCACGCACTGGGAGTCCTGCAGGTCGGCTGGGGCATCGCGGCCCTCGTCCTCGGCCGACCGCCCCTCCCCCGCGTGAGCGCCGGGGCCCTGCTCCTGGCAGCCGCGGGCTGGACCGTGATGGTCGCCCAGGGGCTCGCGGCCATGGCCGCAGGGGCGCCGATGACGTCAGCCGACGCCGGGGTGGTGCTCCTCCAGCTCGTCGCGGCCTGTGCGATCGGGATCCTGGTGCGTCCCGCTCCGCGCCGACGCGCGGCAGGCGCTGCCCGCACCCTGACGGGCTGGGCCCTGGCCGCGACG
>NZ_JALPKN010000330.1 GCF_023630195.1 Actinotalea sp. C106
CTCGCGACCGAGGGCCTCGACGCCCGGCTCGGCGACGTCGTGGGGCGGCACCGCGGCGAGGCCCGCGTGCCGGCCCTGCCCCCAGGGGCCGGCTGGCTCATGGTCGAGATGGGCGGCGCGACCCGCGAGGAGGCCCTCGAGCGGGCCCGCGCGATGGCCGCCGACGCCGGTACCACGGCAGCCCGGGTCATCCCACCCGGTGCCGAGGCCTCGGCCATGTGGCAGATCCGGGCCGACGGCGCGGGCCTGGCCGGGCGCACCCCCGACGGCGCCCAGGCCTGGCCAGGGTGGGAGGACGCCGCGGTGCCCCCCGAGCGCCTCGGTGCCTACCTGCGGGACTTCGAGCGGCTCATGGCCGAGCACGGCGTGGACGGGCTGCCCTACGGGCACTTCGGCGACGGGTGCATCCACGTGCGCATCGGCCTGCCCCTCGAGCGAGCCGAGGACGTCGCGGGGTTCCGGCGGTTCATGACCGAGTCGGCCCAGCTGGTCGCCTCGCACGGCGGGTCCTTGTCCGGGGAGCACGGCGACGGGCGGGCCCGCTCGGAGCTGCTGTCGATCATGTACCCGGGGGAGGTGATCGACCTCTTCGGCGGGGTCAAGCAGCTCTTCGACCCGGCCGACGGCCTCAACCCGGGGGTGCTGGTCGCCCCGCGCCCGGTCGACGCGGACCTGCGCCGTCCGCACGCCCTGCCGCTCGCTGCGGCGGGCGGGTTCTCCTTCGGCCACGACGGCGGGGACTTCACCACGGCCGTGCACCGCTGCGTCGGGGTCGGCAAGTGCCGGGCGGACAGCTCGGCCTCGGGGGGCTTCATGTGCCCCTCCTACCTGGCCACCCGCGACGAGAAGGACTCGACCCGCGGCCGCGCCCGGGTGCTCCAGGAGATGGCCAACGGCACCCTGGTCGGGGACGGCTGGCGTTCGGCCGAGGTCCACGAGGCCCTCGACCTGTGCCTGAGCTGCAAGGCCTGCTCGAGCGACTGCCCGGCCGGTGTCGACATGGCCCAGTACAAGGCCGAGGTGCTGCACCGGACCTACCAGGGGCGGCTGCGGCCCATGAACCACTACGCCTTGGGCTGGCTGCCGCGGTGGAGCCGCCTGGTCGGCCGGCTGCGCCTGGGCAGGCTCGCGAACGCGGTGCTCGGGGTGCGCCCGATCGCGCGGCTGGTCCTGGGCCTGGGGGGCATGGACACCCGTCGCAGCATCCCGAGCTTCGCGCCGACGTCGTTCCGCACCTGGTGGTCGCGGCAGGTCGCCGACGGTGCGCGTCGCGGGGTCGTCGACGGCCCCGACGCTCACGGCACCCAGGGCCTGGGGGAGGGGACGGTGGGCTCCGGCTCGCACGCCTCGGGCGGCGTCGACCCTGCGCGCCGGGTGGTGCTGTGGACCGACTCCTTCAGCGACGGGTTCGATCCCGACGTACCGCGCGCGATGATCACCGTGCTGCAGGACGCGGGCTACGAGGTGATCATCCCTGACGGTCAGGCCTGCTGCGGCCTGACCTGGATCTCGACCGGGCAGCTCACCGGGGCCCGGCAGCAGCTGACCCAGCTCCTCGGCGTGCTCGGCCCGTACGCGGTCAACGGGATCCCGATCGTGGGGGTCGAGCCCTCGTGCACCGCGGTGCTGCGCTCGGACCTGCTCGACCTGCTGCCCGACGATCCTCGCGCCGTGGCGGTCGCAGGGGAGACCCGCACCCTGGCCGAGCTGCTCACGGCCCCCGCGCCCCTGGGCCCGGGCAGCTGGACCCCGCCCCGGCTCGACGACGTCGAGGTGCTCGCCCAGCCGCACTGCCACCAGCACTCCGTCATGGGCTATGACGCCGACCGGGCCCTGCTCGAGGCCGCCGGGGCCACCGTCACGACCCTGGCCGGCTGCTGCGGGCTGGCCGGGAACTTCGGCATGGAGAAGGGGCACTACGACGTCTCGGTCGCGGTCGCCGAGAGCGCCCTGCTGCCTGCGCTGCGCGAGGCCGACCCGGGCACGGTGTTCCTGGCCGACGGCTTCTCGTGCCGGACCCAGGCGGACCAGCTCGCCGGGGAGGAGGGCACCCACCTCGCCCAGCTCTTGGCGTCGAGGATCACCTCGAGGACCCGCGCGGGCTGAGTGGCGACGGTGGCTCGGGCGGCGGCGCTCTGAGCAGCGGGCCCGCATCCCACCCGAATGGGGCATTTCGGTCACACCGTTCGACCCTCTAGAGTCGGTCTGTCACGGTTGACGGCGCCGGTCCCGTGCGCCGCGGCGGGGCCAGGCGACGTGCGAGGCCGGTGGAGAAGCATGCCGATGTTCGAGGTCGAGGGTGGCCGGTCCACTCCGGTCCAGCCCCTCCAGCCCGCGCGCACCTCCTTCGGCACCGAGACCTCGAGCGTCGTCGCCGACCACCTGGACTCGCTGCTCGGTGAGCAGCTGCTGCCCCTGTGCGCCCGTCGCGCCGGCCACGACGAGCCGCACCTGCTCGCGGTCGACGCCGCGGGCCAGCCCGTGGTCGTCGAGGTGGTCGCGGTGCTCGACGAGGCGGCGTGCATCCGAGCTCTGCGCTACGCGGGCCGCGCGGCCCGCCTGAGCACCCAGGACCTCGCCCAGGCCTACCGCGGCGGCCCGGACCGCTTCGCCGCCCACCTCGCGGCCTTCCGCGAGACGGTGCCGGTCACGAGCCTGCTCTCCCCGTCGGTGCGCAGCGGCAGCCGGCTGCTGCTGGTGTGCTCCGAGGTCGACCACGGCGCCGAGGACGCCCTCGAGTTCCTGCTCCAGCCCGGCTGGCAGGTCGAGGTCCTCCAGGTCGGGGTGATCGAGGGGGCCGACGGCCGCCGCATCGTCGACGTCTCACCCGTCGTGCGCACCCCGCCCCCGCGGCGCGCCATGGAGCCCACCGCCCTGCACGTGGTCCGCGACGACGAGCGGCTGGGGGTGCCGAGTGCCGCCGCCCCGCGTACCTGGCCCGTACCCCGGGTCCCGGCCCCCGACCCTGAGCAGGCCCGCGGCCGGGCCGACACCCCCGTGTGGGAGTCGACCTCGCGCTCCTGGGACACCACGACCCCCTCGCAGGGGACCGCCGCGCTGCAGCCGCGGGTGCCCACCGTCGTCGCGCCCTCCTTCGCGGTGCGCGCGGCGGTCCGTGCGCCTGAGCCGACCCC
>NZ_JALPKN010000331.1 GCF_023630195.1 Actinotalea sp. C106
CCGGGGACCGAGGCCGGTCCGGACGCGGCGGCGGTGCGGGCGGCACGCAAGGAGATCACCCGCATCGACCGGCAGCTCGGCAAGATCGCCGAGCGCGAGGCGAAGCTCCACGCGCGCATGGCCGAGGCCGCGACCGACCACGCCGCCGTGACGGCCCTCGACGCCGAGCTGCGCGAGCTGACGGCCCTCAAGGACGAGCTCGAGGAGCAGTGGATGACCGCCGCGGAGATCGCCGGCTGACCAGCCGGCGGTCCTCAGCCGTCGAAGGGGGCGACGAGCACCCGGAGCAGGTCCACCAGGGTGTCGTGATCGGCCTCGGGCAGGCCTGCGAGCAGGGTGCGCTCGACGCGTAGCAGGTCCTCGAGGGCCGAGTCGACCCGGGTCCGACCCGTGGGGGTCAGGCGCACCAGGACTCCCCGCCGGTCGCTCGGGGCGGGCAGGCGCTCGACCAGCCCGCGGGCTGCCAGGCGGTCGATCCGGTTGGTCATGGTGCCGCTCGTGACCAGGGTCTGGGTCACGAGGGTGCCGGGGGAGAGCTGGTAGGGCTCACCCGCGCGACGCAGGGACGAGAGCACGTCGAACTCCCACAGCTCGAGCTCGTGCCGGGCGAAGGCCCCGCGTCGGGCCAGGTCCAGGTGCCGTGCCAGGCGGCTCACCCGGGACAGCACCGCGAGGGGGGCGACGTCGAGGTCGGGCCGCTCGCGGCGCCAGGACTCGACGATCCGGTCGACCTCGTCGGTCATGCGTCGTCCTGGTCGCCGCGCAGGGTCGGTCGGCGCTGGAGCCCCGAGAGCCCGAACCAGGCCAGGTTCACCAGGTGGGCGGCGACCTCGGTCTTGTCGGGGTTGCGGGCGTCGAGCCAGTACTGACCGGTCAGGGCGACCATGCCGACGAGCATCTGCGCGTAGATCGGGGCCGTGCGCGGGTCCAGGCCGCGCCGGGTGAACTGGTCGGCCAGCAGGTGCTCGACCTGCATCGCCACGTCACCGATGAGGCTCGAGAAGGTGCCGGTGGTCTGGGCCACGGGGGAGTCCCGGACCAGGATCCGGAAGCCGTCGGTCGAGGACTCGATGTAGTCCAGCAGGGCCAGGGCGGTGCGTTCGACGAGCACCTGAGGGTGGCCGCCGGCCTCGAGGGCCCCCGTGAGCGCCCCGGTCAGGGCCTGGATCTCGCGGTCGACGACGACCGCGTAGACCCCCTCCTTGCCGCCGAAGTGCTCGTAGACCACGGGCTTGGAGACCTGCGCGCGGGCGGCGATCTCCTCGACGCTGGTGCCCTCGAAGCCCTTCTCGGCGAAGAGCTGGCGGCTCACGTCGAGCAGCTGCTCGCGCCGTTGGGTTCCGGTCATCCGGGCCCGCGCGGGGCGTTTGCTCGAGGAGGCCACCGACCCATCATGCCGTGAACCCCTGGCAGACTGGTGGACCGTCCGCGGCCGTCGGCCACGGTCCGCCCTGGTGTAATGGCAGCACGCCGGCCTTTGGAGCCGTGCAGTCCAGGTTCGAGTCCTGGGGGCGGAGCATGCGACGGTAGAGTGACCGGGCGCCCGGACCTCCGGCGCAGCCGCTCGCCCGGCATGACCAGCGTCACCTCCGACGGGAGCCCCGCGTGACCACCCCCCGCCCCGCCGCCGTCGTCGTCCTTGCCGCAGGTGAGGGCACCCGGATGCGCTCGGCCACCCCCAAGGTCCTGCACACCCTCGGCGGACGCTCCATGCTCGGTCACGCGATGACCGCCGCCCGCTCTCTCGACCCCCGTCGCGTCGCCGTGGTCGTGCGCCACGAGCGCGACCGGGTGGCCGCCCACGCCCTCGAGCTCGACCCCCGCGCCCTCATCGCCGACCAGGACGCCGTGCCGGGCACGGGCCGGGCGGTCCAGTGCGCTCTGGGCGTGCTCGACGCGGCCGCTCAGGCCGACCTCGCCCACGACCATGCTGCGAGCGGCGAGGACGGCCCGGTCCAGGGGCAGGTCGAGGGCCCCGTGGTGGTCCTCGCGGGGGACATCCCGCTCCTCGACGGCGGGACCCTCGCCGAGCTCCTCGCGGCGCACGTCGCCGACGGCAACGCGGTCACGGTCCTGACCACCCAGGTCGCGGACGCCACGGGCTACGGCCGCATCCTGCGCGACGGCTCGACCGGCGAGGTCACCGGGATCGTCGAGCACAAGGACGCGACCCCGGAGCAGCGCGAGATCGCCGAGATCAACTCCTCGGTCTACGTCTTCGACGCCGCGATGCTCCGCGGGGCCCTCGGCCGGCTGGGGCGCGACAACGCCCAGGGCGAGGTCTACCTGACGGACGTGCTCGCCATCGCGCGGGCCGACGGCGGTGCGGTGCGCGCCGTGCAGGTCGACGACCCCGTGCTCGTCGAGGGCGTCAACGACCGTGCGCAGATGGCCGTCCTGCGCGCCGAGCAGAACAGGCGTGTCCTGGCGGACTGGATGGCGGTAGGGGTGACCGTCGTCGACCCCGCGACGACCTGGGTGGACGTCGACGTCGAGCTCGCCCAGGACGTGACGCTGCTCCCCGGCACGCAGCTGCACGGGACCACCCGCGTCGCCTCCGGGGCGACCATCGGACCGGACACCACGCTGACCGACGTCGAGGTCGGCCCGGGGGCCGAGGTGATCCGCAGCCACGGCACGGGGGCGCGCGTCGGCGCCGGGGCGAGCGTCGGGCCCTTCTCCTTCCTGCGGCCCGGGACCGACCTCGGCACCGAGGGCAAGATCGGTGCCTTCGTCGAGACCAAGAACGCCTCGATCGGCGCCCACTCGAAGGTGCCCCACCTGTCCTACGTCGGGGACGCCGCGATCGGTGAGCACAGCAACATCGGCGCCGCGACGATCTTCGTCAACTACGACGGCGTGAACAAGCACCGCACCACGGTCGGGTCGCACGTGCGGATCGGCTCGGACAACGCCCTGGTGGCCCCGCTCACCATCGGGGACGGCGCGTACACGGGGGCAGGGTCGGTCATCCGGCACGACGTCGCTCCGGGGGCCCTGGGCCTCAACACCGCCCCGCAGCGCAGCGTCGACCGCTGGGTGCTGCGCCGCCGGGCCGGCACCCCGTCGGCCGAGGCCGC
>NZ_JALPKN010000332.1 GCF_023630195.1 Actinotalea sp. C106
CCGGTCGGTCGGACCCGCGGGGCCATCAGCCGATCGCGCGGGCGTCGGGGGCGGCGACCCGCCCGGCGACCGGCACGGGTGTCCGCGCGAGGACCCCCTCGAGCGTCTGCGCCACGGTCTGACCCGAGAGCCGGGCGTCGGTGCTGGGGAGCAGGCGGTGGGTGAGCACGGGCTCGGCGAGGGCCTGGACGTCGTCGGGCAGCACGTGGTCGCGCCCCTGCATCGCGGCCAGGGCCTTGGCCCCGCGCAGCAGCTGGATGCCGGCTCGGGGGGACGCACCGAGCCGGAGCATCGGGTCGGTGCGCGTCGCCTCGGCGAGGTCCACGACGTACTGCTTGATTCCCGGTGCCGCGTAGAGCCGGCGGGCGACGCCGACCATGCGGGCGATCTCCTCGGCGGTCGTGACCGGGACGAGGTGGCTCAGCGGGTCTGCCTCCTCCTGCCGGTCGAGCATCTCGACCTCGGCCTCCCGCGAGGGGTAGCCCACGCTCAGCCGCGCCATGAAGCGGTCGCGCTGCGCCTCGGGCAGGGCGTAGGTCCCCTCCATCTCGATCGGGTTCTGCGTCGCCAGGACGAGGAAGGGCCGCGGGAGCTGGTACGTCGTGCCGTCGACCGTGGCCTGGCTCTCCTGCATGCACTCCAGGAGGGCCGACTGCGTCTTGGGAGAGGCGCGGTTGATCTCGTCGCCGATCACGACGTTCGCGAAGACCGGGCCGGGGCGGAACTCGAACTCGTGCTGCTCGGCCCGGTAGATGGTCACGCCGGTCAGGTCGCTGGGCAGCAGGTCCGGGGTGAACTGGATACGGCCCACGGTGCAGTCGATCGAGCGCCCGAGGGCCTTGGCCAGCGTGGTCTTGCCGACACCAGGGACGTCCTCGAGGAGCAGGTGCCCCTCGGCGAGCAGGACGGCCACCGTCAGGCGCACGAGGTCCTCGCGCCCCGAGATCACCGTCTCCATGGAGTCGCGGATCCTGCTCGAGACCTCGGCGAGGCCCTCGAGCTCGTTCGTCGTGGGCAGTGCGTGGACCATGGGACCCCTTCGTCAGGACTGGCACGAGCCTAGGTGACGCAGGCCCCCCACTTTCCTCCCCCTCCGCCTCCTGGACGCCGTACGGGAGGGTCGCCGGCGCGGCCGCGCGCAGTCCTCCCGTGCGGGCGGCGGGTCCATCGCGCGACCTGCCCCGGCAGGGGGCGCCGTCGGTGGGGTGGTGCCCGCCTGGCCCTCCACCTTCCTCCACAGGCCTTGACCTGCGACGACACCAGGTCCAGGCGGGTGAAACACGGCTCGCATCCCTTGCGGGTGGAGGGAAGTGGAGTAACGTGGGGCTACCGGGGGAGCGGTGGGCCTTTCCGGGGGGACCAGAGGGGAGCGCGACGTGGCCGACTCCATGAGCTACGGCACGTACTCCCCGTTCCTGGGGACCTACACCCCCCGGCTCGACGACAAGGGCCGACTGATCCTCCCGGCGAAGTTCCGCAGCCAGCTGGCCTCGGGGCTCGTGGTCACCCGGGGCCAGGAGCGGTGCCTGTTCGTGTTCCCGGTCGAGGAGTTCCGTCGCATGCACGACCAGATCCGGCAGGCCCCCGTCACGAGCAAGCAGGCGCGGGACTACCTGCGCGTCTTCCTGTCCGGGGCGCACGACGAGGTGCCCGACAAGCAGGGGCGTCTCTCGATCCCCTCGGCCCTGCGTGCCTACGCGGGGCTCGACCGGGACGTGGCCGTCATCGGCGCCGGCACCCGCGTCGAGATCTGGGACGCGGCGGCCTGGGAGACGTACCTCGACGAGCAGATCAGCACCTACTCCGAGACGGCCGAGGAGGTGTTCCCCGGTGCCTTCTGACTGACCCGCAGGTGCGACGGACCTGAACGGACCGCTGCACCGCACGATGAGGTCTCCTCCCGCCCTCTGGCGCACTTCCCCGGTGCCAGAGAGCTGCGGAGGGAGACCTGGTCGGGCGGTGGAGGGCCTCCCGACCAGCACCGTCAGCACCAGCACCCATCGCGGCCCCGGCGCCGCGGACGAGCACTCACGATCACGACCCGCGGCCGGCACGGCCCGGCACCAGGAGGTGACATGGACCCGCACGAGGACACCCAGGACGCGCAGCGCCCGACCGCCGACCGGCACGTGCCGGTCCTGCTCGAGCGTTGCCTCGAGCTCCTGGCGCCCGCGATCTCGGAGCCGGGAGCGGTGGTCGTGGACGCGACTCTCGGCATGGGTGGGCACAGCGAGGCGATGCTGCGCCGGTTCCCCGAGCTCCGGGTGATCGGGATCGACCGCGACCAGCAGGCCCTCACCCTCGCGGGTGCGCGGCTGCGCCCGTTCGCCGACAGGTTCACGGGGGTGCACGCCGTCTACGACGCGGTGCTCGACGTCGTCGCCGAGGAGGTCGACGGCCCGGTCCAGGGCATCCTCATGGACCTCGGCGTCTCCTCCCTGCAGCTCGACGAGACCGAGCGAGGCTTCGCCTACTCCCACGACGCCCCGCTCGACATGCGGATGGACCCCAGCACGGGCCCCACGGCGGCCGAGGTGCTCAACACGTACGCCGAGGCCGACCTCGTGCGGATCCTGCGTGAGTACGGCGAGGAGCGGTTCGCGGCGCGAATCGCCCGCACGGTCGTCACCCAGCGCGCTGGCCGTCCCCTCGAGCGGACCGGGGAGCTCGTCCAGATCGTGCGCACGGCCATCCCTGCTGCAGCCCGGACCACGGGGGGCAACCCCGCCAAGCGGACCTTCCAGGCGCTGCGGATCGAGGTGAACGGCGAGCTCGCGTCCCTCGAGCGGGCCCTGCCCGCCGCCCTCGCCGGCCTCGCCGTCGGGGGGCGCCTGGTCGTCATGGCCTACCAGAGCCTCGAGGACCGCCTGGTCAAGCGCGCCCTGGCCCGTGGTGCCGAGTCGAGCGCCCCGCTGGGTCTGCCGGTCGAGCCCGAGACCCACCGCCCCTACCTCCGTCTGCTCACGCGCGGCGCCGAGCTCGCCTCGCCCGCCGAGCAGGAGGCCAACCCTCGATCGGCCTCGGTGCGGCTGCGGGCTGCCGAACGCGCGCGACCCACTCCTGCGCACCTG
>NZ_JALPKN010000333.1 GCF_023630195.1 Actinotalea sp. C106
TACTATCCGACTTACCGCCTTCGCGGCCGTCTCGGGGGCCCTGCACTGCGGGTGGCTCAGCTCGCCCGCCCTGGCCCAGCTCGGCGTCGCCGACCACCCGACGGGGCTGATGCGCGAGGCCGAGTGGATGCCTCTCACCGCCCTGCTCGACGCCGTCCCGGTCGAGGTGCTCGACGACTGGGTGGCGGAGGCGACCCGTGCGGCGGCGGCCCGCGGCGTCGTCGGCGTGGTGGACCTCGAGATCGCCGACAACCTCGTCACCTGGCCGCGCCGGGCCCAGGCCGGTCCCCTCGCCCTGCGCGTCGAGGCGGGGGTGTGGCCCGAGCACCTCGACGGCGTCGCGGGTCGTCCCAGCGGCACCCCGCTCACCCCGGACGGGCTCGTCACGGTCGGCCCGTTCAAGGTCGTGACCGACGGGTCGCTCAACACCCGGACAGCCTTCTGCCACGACCCCTACCCGGGTCTCAGCGGGCCGCTGGCCCGAGGCGTGCTCTCGGTCCCCCCCGAGGTGCTCGTCCCGCTGATGACCCGCGCCCACGCGGGCGGCCTGCGCTGCGCGATCCACGCCATCGGTGACCGCGCGAACACCCTGGTGCTCGACGCCTTCGAGAGCACGGGGGCACGGGGCAGCGTCGAGCACGCCCAGCTGCTGCTCCCCGAGGACGCCCCGCGGCTGGCCGCCCTGGGGCTGGTCGCGAGCATCCAGCCCGAGCACGCCATGGACGACCGCGACGTGGCCGACCGGCACTGGGCCGGGCGCACCGGGCACGCCTTCGCCTTCGCGACCCTCGCCCGGGCGGGCGTGACCCTGGCCCTCGGCTCGGACGCCCCGGTCGCGGTCCTCGACCCCTGGGTCGCGATCGACGCCGCGGTGCACCGCTCGCGTGACGGGCGCGACGTGTGGCACCCCGAGCAGCGGCTGGACCTCGCAACCGCGATCGCCGCCTCGGTGCGTGGCCGGGTGGCGGTGGGGGAGGCCGCTGACCTCGTCGTGCTCGACGCCGACCCGACGGATCCCGCGACGGACCTGCGGAGCATGCCGGTGGCCGGGACCCTGCTGGCCGGGCGCTGGACCCACCGCGAGCTGTGATCGCCCTGCTCGTCAGGCGCCCCGCGGCAGCGCGCATCGGACCGGTGCACATCTGCGGACGGGACAGCGTCCCTACTTCACGAGCAGGGTCAGCGCTGCTCTGCCGACGCCGAGGAGCACCGACCGGTCGGCGCCGGCGGTGCCGAGGACTTCCATGCCGCGGGTGACGGCGACGAAGTACGTTGCGAGGGCGCGGGCGTCGAGTGCTGCGTCGACCTCCCCGGCCGTCTGCGCTTGCTCGATGCATCCGGCGTACTCGTCCTCGAGTCGCCGGTAGGCGCGGCGAGCAGCCTCGGCGACGTCGGGATCACGGTCGCCCAGCTCCACCGTGGCCTTGGTGAACAGCGAGTCCAGCGGTCCCTCTGAGGTGAAGGTGATGGCGAGTGCATCCAGGTGCGCTCCGATCCGCTCGAGCGGAGAGGACGTTCCCGATGAGAGCTCGACGGTCAAGCGATCCACGTGCGTGGAGGTGCTCCGGTCGAGCGCGCGCAGAAAGAGATCCCGCTTGCCGCCGAAGGTGTTGTAGATGCTCTGCTTGCCCAGGCCGGTGGCCCGGCTGAGTTCCTCCATCGTCGTGCCGCCGTAGCCGGCGGCAGCGAACGCGCTGGCGGCCAATTCGACGACGGCGTCCTCGTCGAATTTCCGCGGTCGAGGCACGGCGTGATCCTATGCCGAGCCGGGAACCGGATTCGCGCGTCCGCCCGCCGTGCGTACCACCTGGTCTCCTCGTGGTGTGGTCAGCTCGCGTTCGGGAGGGCGCCAGCGGTCTGGGCAGACACGTCGTAGTACTCCGCCTGGTAGTCGAGGATGCGGATGCCTCCGAGGACGGTCGTGACGGCCTTGAGGAAGTTCTCATCGGCCATGTGGGCGTCGATGGCGGCTTGGTCGCGCCACCCCTCGGTGAGATGGATCGTGTTCGGGTCGGTGAGGTCCTCAGCGAAGACGTAGTAGGTGCAGCCGTCCTGCTGAGCGGTCGCGGTCAGGTGCGGGATGACGGCCTCGCTGAATGCCTGACGATCGTCGGGGTGGACCGTGTAGTACGCGCTGATGACCTTGCCGGTCGGAGCGTGCTTGGTGTGGGGGATCATCGTGTCCTTCCTCTGTGACCACGGACCGTCCGGGTCGCCGCGCCAAACCCTATGCCAGTTTTTGTCGAAACGGTAAATAACGCGTCGGCCTAGGCATCTGCGCCGCTGCCCCGTACGCGGCACGGAGGTGTCCCCGAGGGCTTTCGGCTCGGCCACCCTTCGTGGGTGGGGGGCACTGCGAGAACAGGACCACCCGCCGTCGTGATCGACGCGCCCAACGTCTTGCTCGTCCCGGCACCAGGTCGGTGACGCACCTGCGACCTCGTCGACGAGGCGACGGCCCTCTCCGAGGAGGACCTGGCCGAGCTCGACAGCATCGGACGCCAGGACCGTCCCGGGCGCGCGCCCCCGCAGCGAGGCGCCCGAGGTCCCGTCGGTGGCCGCGGCCGGTGCGAGGATGGCGGGCATGAGAGCTGTGCTGATCCATGGTGGCCGTGACGTGCGCGTCGAGGAGGTGCCCGACCCGACCCTGCTCGAGCCCACCGACGCGATCGTCCAGGTGCTCGTCTCCTGCATCTGCGGGAGCGACCTGTGGCCCTACCGCCGTGAAGGCAAGCGCGAGGCCCGGCGCATCGGGCACGAGTTCCTCGGCGTCGTCGCCGAGGTCGGCTCCGAGGTTACGACCGTGCGCCCGGGCGACGTCGTGATCGCCCCGTTCATGTGGAGCGACGGCACCTGCGCGCACTGCCAGGCGGGGCTGCAGACCTCCTGCCTGCACGGCGGCGGCTGGGGCGAGGACCGGGTCGACGGCGGTCAGGGTGAGGCCGTGCGCGTCCCGCAGGCCGACGGCACCCTCGTCGTCGCGCCGGTCGCCGCGGACGACGAGCGGCTGGCCGCCCTGCTGACG
>NZ_JALPKN010000334.1 GCF_023630195.1 Actinotalea sp. C106
CCGACGGTCCGGGCCTGGCCGACGGTCCGGGACCGGCCGGCGGACCGAGCGCGGTGCTGACCGTGCGTGCGCGACCCGGACCGCGGGCGGACTGGTTGACCGAGGAGGCTCGCACGCGGCTGCCGAGCACGACGTGGACCGTGACCGGACCGCCCAACCGCATCGGGCTCCGTCTCGAGGGCGAACCCCTCGAGCGCGGGCGCCACGACGAGCTCGCGAGCGAGGGGGTCGTCCGCGGCGCGGTCCAGGTCCCGCCCTCGGGGCAGCCCGTGATCCTGCTCGCGGACCACCCGGTGACCGGCGGCTACCCCGTGGTGGCGGTGGTCGTGGGGGCGGACCTGGACCTGCTGGCCCAGCTCCGGCCCGATGACCAGGTGCGGCTCGTCGTCGAGGACTGATCCCGGGCTGCGCCGGCGAGCGGACGCCCCGGGGCGCGACAGCCGGGCCGAGGGCTGACGAGACGCCGGCGGGGGTGCTCATCGCGGCCAGCCGGTGGCCGATGGAGAGGGTGACTGGACCGCGAGGGTGCGCCCCCACGGTCGTGCGCATCGTCTGGGGGAGGCACCGTGACCGCGTCGGGGACGACGGACGAGCTCGACACCGCGGAGGCCGCCGCGTTCGCCGCGCTGCTCGACGCCCGTGCCGTCCAGGTGGCCTACCAACCGCTCGTCGAGCTCACGACCCGTGAGCAGGTCGGGGTCGAGGCCCTCGCGCGCGGCCCCGTGGGCCCCCTCGAGAGCCCGGCCGCCCTGTTCGCCCACGCCGCCCGCGCCGGGCGTGTCACCGAGCTCGACTGGACGTGCCGGGCAGCAGCGTTCACGGGGTTCCTCGAGGCCGGTGCACCACCGAGCATGTCCCTGTTCATCAACGTCGAGATGGCCTCGCTCACCCGCGGCTGCCCCGCAGACCTGCTGGGTGTGGTCAGCCACGCCGAGTCCCAGCTCCGCGTCTTCGTCGAGTTCGACGACGCCGGGCTCGCGAGCGACCCCGCCGGGCTCCTCGACTCGGTGGACAGGGCGCGGGAGATGGGCTGGGGCGTCTCGGTCGACGACGTCGGGTCGAGCCTGGGCTGCCTCGCCGTCCTGCCCCTCGTGCATGCCGACGTGGTCAAGCTCGACATCCGGATGCTCGACGAGGACACCGACCCCGCCTCGAGCGTGGTCGCGACCGTGCTGCGCCACGTCGAGGACGCCGGTGCCACGCTCGTCGTCAAGGGCATCGAGAGCGAGGACGACGTGCGTCTCGCGCTGGCCCTGGGGGCGCGCTTCGGCCAGGGGCACCACCTCGGGCGTCCCGGGCCTCTCGCCGAGCACTACCCGGTGCCGCGGGACGTCGTGCCCCTGGGGAGCGGTCCCGGCGCTGAGGTCCCGGCCGGGCGCACCCCGTTCGACCTGATCGCCCCGCGCGGTCGGCGGCTGGTGCACCGCGAGCTGCTGCGCAGGCTGGCCCACGTGTTCGCGGCGCGGGCGCTCTCCTCGGGGGCGCGACCGCTGGTCCTCGTCGGGCACGGCACCACGAGCTGGGAGGAGGTCGACGGCGTTGAGGTCGAGGACCTGGGGCTCCTGGCCGCGATGTCGGTGCTGACCGTCGCCTTCGGGGTCGGCGTCCCGGCCGCTCCCGTGCCCGGGGTTCGAGGGGTCCGGCTGCCCTCGGGGGACGCGCTCGTGGGTGAGTCCTTCCTGCTGATCATGACCGAGCACCTGGCCCTGGCGATGGCCGCACGTCGGGCGGCCGGCCCCGGGATGGTGGACGTCGTCATCACCCAGGACCCTGAGGCCGTGGCCGACGTCGCCCAGCACCTGCTGCGCCGGATCCCGCCCCTCGGCGCGGGCGACGAGGCGCTCGCGGTGCCCAGGACGGACGGGGCGGACGGAGGCGTCGCCTCCGACGACGAGCTCTCGGACCCCGAGGCCGAGCCGGCCGCCCAGCACGAGGCCACCGCGAGCCACCGCCTCTCCCGGCTGCTGGGGCGACGCGGATAGGCTCGGTCCGCCGGCCCTGCTCCGAGGACGAAGGAGGCCCGCGGTGCCCGACGACGTGACTGCGCACTACGCCCACCTGGGTGTCTTCAGCGACTGGGTCACGTACGCCCGAGGTCCCCGCGAGCGGGCGGTCCGTCGTCCCGCCGCGGTGGTGCGCCGTCTCGCTGCTGAGACCCTCGCGGCGCCCGGCTCCTCCGGTGCTCTGCCCGAGGAGCCGGTGGACCTGCGGGTCGAGGCCCGTTGGACAGCTGACGGCGTCGACGGCGTCGAGCTCACCTGGTCGGTCGGGTTCGGCCCACGCACGCGTGCCTGGCTGCTGCGCCCGGCGGGGGTCACGCGCCGCCTGCCCGGCATCCTCGCCCTGCACAGCCATGACGGGCACAAGCGGCGCGGCCTCGAGAAGCTCGCCGACGGACCCGTGCCCGCGCCCGCGAGCATCGTGACCCTGCGTGCTGGGGTGTACGGCGGTCGGGCCGTGGCGAACGGCCTCGCACGGGCCGGGCACGCCGTCCTGGTCCACGACGTGCTGGGGTGGGGCAGCCGCGGGTTCCCGCTCGAGGAGATGCCCCCGCTGCTGCAGGAGCTCGCTCGTCGCACCCGAGGCATGATCTCGCCCGGCGCCGCCGAGTGGTCGCAGGAGCCTGGGCAGGACGACGTCGCGCTGTACGACGCCGCGGCCTGGCACCACGAGCACCTGCTCGAGAAGTACTGCACCCTGCTGGGCACCAGCTACGCCGCGCAGGTGGCCCGCGAGGACCGGATCGCCCTCGCGGTCCTGGCCGGGGACGAGGGCACGGCCGACCGCCTGGGGGCCGTGGGGCTCTCGGGAGGGGGAGCGCGGGTGGTGCTGCTGCGGGCCACCACCGACGCGGTCGACGCCGCCGTCGTGGTCGCGATGATGAGCACCTACGACGCGCTGCTCGACCAGGACGTGGTGAGCCACACCTGGATGATGATGCCCGCGGGCCTCGCCGGGCACGTGGACTGGCCTGATCTGGTGGCCTGTCGCGCCCCCCAGCCGCTGCTGGTCCAGTACC
>NZ_JALPKN010000335.1 GCF_023630195.1 Actinotalea sp. C106
GGTGCTGCTCGACGGGTCGGGGCTCGGCGGGCCTGAGGCGGTCGCGGCGCGGATCGCCGAGCTGACCGACGGCGGGGCGCACGTCTCCCTCGACGCCCTGGGCAGTCCCACGACGGCGGTCGCCTCGGTGCTGGGTCTGCGGCGCCGTGGGCGGCACGTCCAGGTGGGGCTCCTCGTCGCGGACCACGCGCGCACCGCGCTGCCGATGGACCGCGTCGTCGGGTGGGAGCTCGAGATCTACGGCAGCCACGGCATGGCCGCCCACGAGTACCCCGCGATGCTCGAGCAGGTCGCGGCGGGAGTGCTGCGGCCCGACCGCCTGGTCACCCGCGAGATCCCCCTTGCCGGGGCCCCCGCGGCGTTGGCTGCCATGGGCGCCCCCGCCGTCGGTGCCGGCATGACCGTCGTCCTCCCCCAGACCTGAGCCCCCGTTCTCGTGACACGAGATCTCGGGGTTGTGGGGCCGGGGGCGGGCGGGGTTGAGTGGGGCCGGGAGGTTGCCATGGGTGCGCGAGGCGTACGGATCACGGCGCTCGGCGGAGCCCTGCTACTTCTCGCGGCGTGCGCGCCGGGGGCCAACGAGCTCGTCGGTACCGCCGTCCCGGGAGAGGCCGACCCGGCTGGGTTCCTGCTCGGCCTCTGGCACGGGTTCATCGCCCCGATCGCCTTCGTCGTGTCGCTCTTCGCCGAGGACGTCGGGATCTACGAGGCCCACAACGTCGGCGGCTGGTACGACCTCGCCTACCTGATCGGCCTCTCGGCGTTCGTCGGTGGGGGCGGTGGCGCCAGCCAGGCCTCGCGTGGCTCGCGCCGTCGCCGCGTCTGACTCCCGACCTCGTGTCAGAACGTGGGATACCTGGGGGTACCTGAGGTTCTGACACGAGACCGGGGTTGGCTGATAGGTCGTCTCGCGATATATATCGGGGATGGCATTCCGGATGACCGAGCAGGCGTACCTCGTGCTGCTCTCCCTCGCCGAGGGCCCGCGGCACGGCTACGCGATCGTCCAGGCGGTGCTCGGGCTGTCCGACGGCGCGACCCGGCTCGGGGCGGGGACCCTCTACGGGCTGCTCGACCGGCTCGGCACGGCCGGGATGGTCGAGCCCGCGGGGGAAGAGGTCGTCGACGGTCGGCTGCGCCGCTACTACCGGCTGACCGAGCAGGGCTCTGCGGCGGCGCTCGCGGAGACCGCGCGGCTCAGGGCGCTGGCCCGACGAGCGCGGGGAGCCCTCGCAGCGCGCCCCGCCCTGGGTGGGGCCTGAGGCGGCATGGTGGACACGGGGGATCACGTGCGTCAGGACGAGCGCTCGGGCTACGCGCGCAGCGCGGCTCGATGGATGCGGGCGTACCCGCGGCGGTGGCGCGAGTCCAGGGGCGAGGAGCTGCTCGGGGTGCTGCTCGACCTCGCCCCACCTGGAGCAGACCGCGTCGACGCCCGGACCGCGCTCGACCTGGTGCGCAGCGGCTCGGCGACCCGATGGCGCGGACGGCCGCCGTGGCCCGTCTGGTTGCGGTACCGGCTCGTCGGGTGGCGGATGCCGACGGCGTACCGCGGGTGGGCGCGGGACGACATCCTCGGGGCGGGGTTCTGGTGGCGGGAGAACGTCGTGGCTCTCGCGATCGTCCTCGGTTTCGCGATGGCGTCGTGGTCCGCCGAGGGGGCCGGAGCTCCAGGGTGGGGCTACTGGGCCTTCTGTCTCGGGGCGTTCGTCACCGGCGCCGTCTACGGCTCGGGCTACCGGCAGCAGCAGGCCATGCTCAAGCACGTCGTCCTGCGCGCGGGCGACCCCGTGCAGCCCGGGGCGTGGGTGATGCAGGAGGTCCCGCGGAGGCGTCTGCGCGCCAGCTCGCTGCTGCCTTGGCTCGCCGGGTCGCTGCTGGCCGCGGCTGTCCTGCTCGTCACCTCGGTGGCGACGGCGCCCAAGATCACCCACGTCCTGCCCACGGGGCCGGGGAGCTTCGAGACCGTCGTCGGGCCGGTCGGGGATCGTGCGCCGTGGCTGGCGCTCGTGGCCGCGGCTGCGGTCCTCGGGGGTGTCCTCGCCCTCGTGGCGAGACGGCGGCTGAGGACCGTCGGCCTGGAGGGCCCTGCCCAGCCCCGCCGGCGCGTCGTCGATCTCGGGCGCCGGCGCGTCGCGAGCGTCCTGGTGACGGCGTCCTGGGTCGTGCCGCTGGTCTGGCTCGAGACGACGGGCCGCCTCGTCCTCTTCCTCAGCGTGCCGCTAGCCATGCTGGTGCTCGTCGCGCTGCCTCCGGTCCTCGTCATGACCTGGACGGTCCGCAGAGAACGGCACGACGACCTCGCCGCCCGTGACGTCTGGACGGTCGCGGGCCACGGCCGCCCACCGCTCCCGGACGGCCCCGAGCAGCGCGCCGTCCCTCTCGAGGTCGTCGGGGTGGCGCCCTGGCACGCCCGTGGCACCCGACCCGAGGACCCGCCCTACCCTGCCCTCTCCTGACCCCCTCCCCACCTCGTGTCAGAACCTCGGATACCCAGGGGTACCTGAGGTTCTGACACGAGGTTTGGGGTCAGGGGGTGACACGGGGCGGGGGTGGTTGAGGGGCGCGGGTAGGCTGGCGGCGGCCGCGCACGACGTCGTGCACCCAGCCACCGCCGCTGCCGCCAGACCAGCACCAGGAGCCTGACGTGGGACGTGTCGTCGTCGATGTGATGCCGAAGCCCGAGATCCTCGACCCCCAGGGCAAGGCCGTCGCCGCGGCCCTGCCCCGCCTGGGCTTCGAGGGCTTCACCGGAGTCCGGCAGGGCAAGCGCTTCGAGCTCGAGGTCGACGGTGAGGTCACCGAGGCCGTGCTCGAGACCGTGCGCCAGGCCGCGGCCACGCTGCTGTCGAACCCCGTGATCGAGGACGTCGTCCGCGTCGCCGCCGCCGAGGAGCACGACGCCGCGCAGGCCGGTGCCGTCCCTGGTGGTGCGTCGACCGCCGGGACCCCCGCGTGACCGCCGTCGCCCCCGAGGCCGCCGGCAGCACCACCCTGGAGGGCGCCCGCGTCGGCGTCA
>NZ_JALPKN010000336.1 GCF_023630195.1 Actinotalea sp. C106
GTGCCTGCCGGGGCTGGCCGTCGCGGAGCGGCGCACGCCGCGGCGGGCCTCGCAGCTCGCGCCGCGGCTCGCCTCGCTGGTGCGGCACGGGTTGTGGTGGGCCCAGGACTATCTCTACGCGGGCCTCGCGCAGCTGCGGGGGTGGCGAGGACGCTCCGAGGCGGGGGAGTACCTCGACCCGCCAGCGCCGGTGGGGCCCGACGTCGTGCTGGTCCCGGGGGTCTACGAGCCGTGGACCTTCATGCGCCCGCTCGCGGCACTGCTGCACGCGCAGGGCCACCGGGTCCACGTGCTGCCCGAGCTCGGGTACCACCGTGCCCCGGTGTCGACGGGGGCGGCCGTGCTCGGTGCGCTGCTGCGTGACCGGGACCTGAGCGACGTCGTCGTGGTCGCGCACAGCAAGGGTGGGCTGGTGGGCAAGCTCGCGATGCTGCGCGAGGACCCCGACGGTCGCATCAACCGGATGATCGCGGTCAACACGCCCTTCGGGGGGTCGGTGCACGCACGGTGGTTCCCGGGACGGACGGTCCGGGCGTTCTCCCCGCGGGACGCCACGGTCCTGGCACTGGCGGTCGAGCACGAGGTCAACGCCCGCGTCACGTCGGCCTACAGCAGGTTCGACCCGCACATCCCAGGCGGGAGCAGGCTCGAGGGGGCTGCCAACGTGCAGCTGCGTACCCCCGGTCACTTCCGCGCCCTGGCCGACCCAGAGCTCGCCGAGGTCGTGCTCTCGACCCTGACCGAGGTGCGTGGGGTGCGGGGCGGGGCTTCGTCGTGACCTGCCGTGCCCGTGACCTGCGTGCCCGTGACCTGCGTGCCCGTGACCTGCGAGCCCGCGCCCTGCGAGCCCGCGCCCGAGCCGCCATAGTGGAGCCATGCCCACCTTCGTTGCCCGCATCCGTGTGCCCGCCGCGATCGACGACGTCGTCGCGACCGCCTTCGTCCGTCAGATGCTCGAGCACCCGACCGACGGGGAGATCCTCGAGCAGGAGGGCCACGCCGAGGAGGGCGCGGTGCGCATCGCCTTCGAGGCCGACGACCAGCGCGACGCCGAGACCCACGCGCGCCTGCTGACCGAGCGGGCGCCGGGCACCGAGGTCCAGGACGTCGTCCAGGCTCCCTGAACGCCACGGTCCGGGTCGGCGACAGCATGCCGGCGCGGGCCGGTCAGGATCGGGGTCGATCGGGGTCGGATGGTGACCGTGATCAACCCCGCCGGCTCTCGGATGGCTGGTCAGGGGCCTGTTGAGGCTTGCCTGTCCTTGCTGGCGACGGCGCTTCGACCTGCCTAGGTTCGAGGTATGGAACCGTCGCGAGCGGTCGAGGAGAGCAGGTCCACCGCCCCCGACGCGGGGCGCGAGCCCGCGGGGGACGAGACCTGGGCCCGGACGGGCCTCAAGGCCCGGCTGAACTGGTTGCGCGCCGGGGTGCTGGGGGCCAACGACGGGATCATCTCGATCGCGGGGCTCGTGGTCGGGGTCGCGGCCGCGACCACCGACAGCACCGCGATCCTCGTCGCGGGCCTGGCCGCCCTGGTCGCCGGGGCGATCTCCATGGCCCTCGGCGAGTTCGTCTCGGTCAGCAGCGCGCGGGACACCGAGCGGGCCCTCATCGAGCGCGAGCAGGCGGCCCTCCGTGCCGATCCCGAGGGGGAGCTCGAGGAGCTCGCCGCGATGTACCGGGCCAAGGGACTCAGCCCGCCGACCGCGCGCCAGGTCGCGGTCGAGCTCACCGGTCGGGACGCGATCGCCGCGCACCTCGACGTGGAGCACGGGCTCGACCCCGAGGACCTCACCAACCCGTGGCACGCAGGCCTGGCCTCGGCCGTCGCCTTCGTGGCGGGGGCGGCCCTGCCCCTGGCTGCCATGGTGCTCTCGCCGCCGGAGGTGCGGATCGGGGTGACCTTCGGTGCGGTGCTCGTGGCGCTCACCGTCACGGGGTCGGTCAGCGCCTGGTTCGGCCGCGCGCACCGGTCGCGGGCGGTGCTGCGGCTCCTGGTCGGCGGTGCCCTCGCCATGGCGGCGACCTACGGGATCGGGGCCCTGCTCGGCGCGACGGTCGTCTGAGCGGGCTCGCTCCTCAGGCGGACTCGCGCAGCACCAGCCGCGCGGGGAACATGACCGAGATCTCCTCGACCTCCTCGCCCGCGAGCAGGGCGTGCAGGATCTGCCCGGCACGGGTGGCCATGTCCTCGATGGGCTGGCCCATCGTGCTCAAGGTGGGCGCGGTGGTGGTCGCCACGCCCAGGTCGTCGAAGCCGAAGACGGCGAGGTCCTCGGGGACGCGGATCCCCCGGGCGGAGAGCTCGGCGAGAGCCCCCGAGGCCATGAGGTCCGAGGCGATGAAGACCGCGTCGAGGTCGGGGTGGGCGTCGATGAGGCGGGCCATGGCCGCCCCACCCCCCTCGACGGTGAAGTCGCCGAGCTCGACGGCGTCCCGGGCGAGGCCGGCGGCATCCATCGCGGCACGCCAGCCCGAGAGCCGGTCGATCGCGGCGGACATGTCGGTCGGTCCGGCGATGGTGCCGATGCGGGTGCGGCCCAGGCCGATGAGGTGCTCGGTCGCGAGCTGGGCGGCGTGGTCGTTGTCGGTGTCGACGTAGCGGGCCGTGGCCGGCACGTCGAGGGGACGTCCGATGAACACGCAGGGCAGGCCCGACTCGACCAGCTCGCGGTTGAGCCGGTCGTCACGGTGGTGCGAGGCGACCACCGCCCCGTCGACGTGACCGGTGGTGAGGTAGCGCACCGTCCGGGTGGACCAGCCGTCCTGCCGGGCGATGAGCAGCACGAGCTGCAGGTCGGACTGCTCCAGGGCCCGAGCCATGCCGTTGATCGTGCTCGCGAAGAACGGGTCGGTGAGCACGCGGGTGTTGGGCTCGGGGAGCACGAGAGCCACCGACCCGGTGCGCCGCGTCGCGAGGCTGCGCGCGACGGGGTTGGGCGTGAAGCCCAGCTCGGCGACCGCGGCCTCGACCGCGGCGCGGGCCTGGGGGCTGACCAGGTGCCCGCCGTTGATCGC
>NZ_JALPKN010000337.1 GCF_023630195.1 Actinotalea sp. C106
CGCCATGCGGGTGAGCGGACGGGCCCGGCTCGCGACGTTGACCGGCTGCCTGGTCGCCGGTGCGGTGCTGCTCGCGGGCTGCGACGGCGAGGGGGACGCCCCCGGCGGCACGCTGCGCCTCGTGTCGGATACCGGGCGGCCATCGATCGAGGTCGACGAGGGCTGGGTGGCGGTGCTGCCCGCGGACGACGCCGCCACGTGGGCTCTGCTCGACGCCGAACCCGGCGCGGACCTGACGCACGCGAATCTGCGCATGGACGCTGACGACGTCGTCGGGGTGGGGGGACTGTGGCAGCCCGTGGCGGGTGGCCGGTTCGACCTGCCGGTCGATCCGGGGGAGTACGTGCTGTGCTTCGTGGTCCCGGCCGAGTCCGGGCCGGGGGCGGTGCGTGGATGCACACCGGTGATCTTGGCCGACGGCGATCGGGTGGCTGCGTCCTGGGGCGAGGCGGGCTTCCGGGCCGAGACCCGCTGACCACGACGGCGCTACGCCGGCAGCACGTACAGGTACATCAGCAGGTAGTGCAGGAAGGCCGCGAGCACCACGATGATGTGCCAGATCTCGTGGAAGCCGAATACCCCGGGTACGGGGTTGGGCTTCTCGATGACGAAGATGACGAACCCGGCGCTGTACATCAGCCCGCCGGCGGCCATCAGCGCGTAGGCGCCGAAGGGCAGCGGCACCCCCGCGCCAGCGAGCAGCACGGGGATCCAGCCCAGCACGATGAACAGGGTGTTGCTCAGGTGCTTGGGCAGCGTGCGATGCAGCGACCGCAGCACGATGCCCGCGGCGGCGATCGCCCAGACGGCACCCAGGATGGTCCAGCCGTACGTGTTGCGGAACAGCACGAGCACCAGGGGCGTGACGGACCCCGCGATGAGCAGGAACACCGAGTCGTAGTCCAGGGTGCGGAGCACCTCGTTGACCCGGGGGCTGCGGTCCAGGCCGTGGTGCAGGGTGCTCGAGCCGAACAGCATGAGGACGCAGAACCCGTAGACGCTGAACCCGACGATCTTCCACGGGTCGCCCTGGTCCCCGGCCTGCGCGATGAGCAGCGCCGAGCCGACCAGCGCGAAGCAGGTCGCCGCCAGGTGGGAGACGGTGTTGATCCGCTCGTCGGTGACGTGGACGCTGCCGTCCTTGCTCAGTGTCGTCGAGTTCACCGCTGCCTTCTTCTTGCCGCTCGCGACCGACGAGCACGGAGTGCAGGAGTACGCTCCTGCCCCGCCGAGCCTAAGCGCTGATGTCACCGCACGAAGGAGCCGCTGATGGCAGAACCCGCCCTGGACGTTCGATCGGCCCCAGGCTGGCTTCGCGCTGTCGCGTGGGCGGGCGTCGCCCTGAGCCTCGGTGCGGTCGGCCTGGTCGTGGCGCTTGTCCCGTGGGACAACCCTGGCCTGCTCATCTCGTCAGCGGTGCCCTCGCTGGTGGGTGTCGCCCTGGGGGTCGCCCTCCTACGAGCCGAGATCCGTCTCGCGTGGTCCGACGCCGGACTGCAGATGACGTTCCGCCCGTTGTGGCGTGCGCACCTCGCTCCCGAAGCGATCATCGAGGTCGGGGAGGTGGAGCGCATCCGTCCCGCGAGCTATGGCGGCGTGGGTCTGCGGCGGGTTCCAGGGCGGCGCACGGGTCTCCTCTTCGACGCGGGCCCGGGCATCCGCGTCGTCGCGTCCGACGGGATGGTCTACGAGGTGAGGGTCGACGAGCCGCAGAGCCTTCTGGCCGAGCTCGCGCGTCGTGCGCCAGGCCTGCCTGTCACCCGCCCCTGAGGCCGCGCGCGGCGGCGTCCGCGTGGGCCCGCGGGGCCACTCCACCCGCCCGGCCCTGTCGTCCGGCAGGCTCCCCGCGATAGTGTGCGCCGCGATCGCGAAGATGCCGTCGCCTGGATCACGGGCCGAGCAGAGGACGCACCATGGGATTCATCAAGGCCTTCTCCGGCGCCGTCGGCGGGATGCTCGCCGACCAGTGGAAGGACTTCCTGGCCCCGCCGCCCGGTCTCGCGCCGACCGCCGCGATCTTCCCGGCCGTCCCGCAGGGTCAGAACGCCGGCCGCGGGTCGAACACCTCCGCCTCGCAGCACATCATCACCAACGGCAGCCGCATCGTGGTGCCCGAGGGCTACGGCCTGATGACCTTCCAGGACGGCGAGCTCACCGGTCTGGTCGCGGAGCCGGGCGGCTTCATCTTCAACTCCGAGGACATCAACTCCCAGTCACTGTTCGCCGGGGACGGGATCCTCAGCCCCACGGTGACGATGTCCTGGGAGCGCTTCAAGTTCGGCGGGCGCCCCGGCTCCCAGCAGCTGGCCTTCTACGTGAACCTCAAGGAGATCCCGAACAACCGGTTCGGCACCCAGTCGGAGATCTACTGGGATGACGCCTACCTGGGCGCCCAGGTCGGCGCGGTCACCCGCGGCTCGTACACGCTGCGCATCGTCGACCCGATCCTGCTGGTCAAGCAGTTCGTGCCCCTGACGTACCTGAGCGCCACGCCCCGGGTCTTCGACTTCACCGACCTCGACAACGACGCCGCGAGCCAGCTCTTCAACGAGGTGGTCGGGTCCCTGTCGGCCGCGTTCTCGAACTACACGAACGACCCCAGCAAGGGGAACCGCATCGCCCGCATCCAGGGTGACGCGATCGGCTTCGCCCAGTCCCTGTCCAAGGCGGTCGAGGACAACTACGGGTGGATCACGGGCCGTGGCCTGACGATCTCCCAGGTGGCCCTGCAGGCCATCGAGTACGACGAGGACACCCGCAAGCTGCTCTCGGACGTCAAGAAGGCCGACGCCCTGGGTGGGGCCCGCGGCAACTCCTTCATGCAGCAGGCCGCCGCGCGTGGCTTCCAGGCCGCGGGCGAGAACCCGGGCGGCGCCGGTGGTGGGGCGGGCATGGCCTTCCTCGGCATGGGCGTCAACGCGACGGCGGGGGCCGCGAGCGGTCTGCAGCAGCCGCACGCGCAGCAGCCCAACCAGCAGGCCCCGGTGCCCACCCCGCAGGAGCC
>NZ_JALPKN010000338.1 GCF_023630195.1 Actinotalea sp. C106
TGCCTTGCCCTCCGCACGGCGGGCGGCCCGACGGCGCCAGCGCACCCGCCACCGCGCCGGTGGCCCGGGCCCCGGCGTCCACGCGGCCAGGACCCCGTAGAACACCAGCGGCAGGGCGACCCACAGCAGCGACTGGATGACCATGGCCGGACCTCGTCCTCGAGGCCTCCAGCGTACGACCGGGACAGACGGTCCGACAGTGGATCGACAGGCCGTTGTCAGGCAACCTCCGTACAGTGCGGCCCATGGGAGCGCGCGCCGTCATCGGGACCGTGGTCGTCGTCGGAGTGCTGGTGGGCGGCGCCTACGTCGCCGACGGCTTCGCCCGCGGCGAGGCTGAGGACCGGGTCGCCGAGGAGCTCCGCGCCGGCCTCGACGGCCTCGACGAGACCCCCGAGGTCACCATCGGCGGCTTCCCGTTCCTCACCCAGTACCTCGCCGGACGGATCAGCACGGTCCACGCGACCGCCCAGGAGCTCACCGTCGAGGGCGTCCCGCTGCAGGACGTCGTCGTCGACCTCGAGGGCGTCACCACCGAGAGCCCGATCACCGCCGAGGACGCGCACATGACCGCCCACGTGCCCCTCGCCGGTGTGCTCGATGCGGTCGACCTGCCGCTCGAGGTCGCGATCCTCGACGGCTCCCTCACCGCCACGGCCGAGGTCTTCGGCCTGCCGCTCGACGCCGTGCTCGTCCCCCGAGCCGACGGTCGGTCCATCGGGATCGACATCGAGACCTTCACCCTCGCCGGGGCGACCATCGCCGCGGAGGACCTGCCCGCGGGGATCAGCGGTCAGCTCGACGCCATCGCCATCCCGCTCGACGGCCTCCCCGAGGGCATCGAGCTCACGGAGGTGGTCGTCGAGGGGGACGGCTTCGCGGTCGAGGCGGCCGGGACCGACGTCGTGCTCGAGGGCGCAACCACCGGATGAGGATGTGTGCGTGACCACCGCCGCCTGACCGTCAACGCCTGACCGCGACGGCATGACCAGTACCGCGGGTCGGCAGGCGAGACCCGCCTCGCCAGAGGGTGGTCACGGCGCTATGTTCCTTCGGCACGTCCACCGGCTGAGGATCGAGACCCCGCATGTCCGCCACCCCACCTGACAGCCCGACCCCCACCGGGGCGCACCCCGGGACGGGCAGCTCGCGCGCGAGTCACGCCCCCCGCGAGCAGTGGTCCGGGCAGCTCGGCTTCGTCCTCGCGGCGATCGGCTCGGCCGTCGGCCTGGGCAACATCTGGCGCTTCCCGGGGGTCGCGTACGAGAACGGCGGTGGGGCCTTCCTCATCCCCTACCTCGTGGCGCTGCTCACCGCGGGCATCCCGATCCTGCTGCTCGACTACTCCATCGGGCACCGGTTCCGTGGCTCGGCCCCGACGGCCTTCCGCCGGCTGCACCGCCGCGCCGAGCCCCTCGGCTGGTTCCAGGTCGGCATCTCCTGCGTCATCATCCTGTACTACACGGTGATCATCGCCTGGTCGGCCAGCTACCTGGTGTTCTCCTTCACGCGGGCCTGGGGCGACGACCCGGGCGCGTTCCTCGAGACCGAGTACCTCCAGGTCGCCAAACCAGGCATCAGCTTCGACGTCGTGCCCCAGGTGCTCATCCCGCTCGTGGTCGTGTGGGTCGTGGCCATCGGCATCCTCGCCCTGGGCGTGCAGAAGGGCGTCGAGCGCGCCAACAAGGTGTTCATCCCGCTGCTGCTCGTCATGTTCCTGGGCCTGGTGATCCGGGCGGTGACCCTCGACGGCGCCATGGACGGGCTCAACGCCTTCTTCACCCCGGACTGGTCGGCGCTGGGCGACCCCGGGGTGTGGATCGCGGCCTACAGCCAGATCTTCTTCTCGCTGTCCATCGCCTTCGGCATCATGATCACGTACTCCTCGTACCTCAAGCGACGCGCGAACCTGACCTCGACGGGGTTCGTCGTCGGGTTCGCGAACGCCTCCTTCGAGCTGCTCGCCGGGATCGGGGTCTTCGCGGCCCTGGGGTTCATGGCCTTCCAGACCGGGGTCGACGTCTCTGAGGTCGAGAACATCGCCGGGGTCACCCTGGCCTTCGTGGCCTTCCCGCAGATCATCTCGATGATGCCCGGCGGGCCGGTCTTCGGGGTGCTGTTCTTCGGCTCGCTGACCCTCGCAGGGCTCACCTCGCTGCTGTCGATCCTGCAGGTGGTCTCGGCCGCCGTGCAGGAGAAGGTCGGCATCACCCCGCGTCAGGCAGCGCTGCGGATCGGTGGGGTCGCGGCCGTGATCTCGATCGCGCTGTTCTCGACCACCACCGCCCTCTTCCTGCTCGACACCATGGACAAGTACATCAACGAGGTCGGCGTGGTCGCCTCGGCCGTGGTGATGACCCTGGTCCTCGGTCTGGTGCTGCGCCGGCTAGGTGAGCAGCGCGCCCACCTCAACGACCGGCCGGGGCTGCGCGTGGGGCCCTGGTGGTCCGTGCTCGTGGGCGTCGTGGCCCCTGCCGTCCTGGCCTTCATGCTGGTCCAGGGCATCCGGGCCCTGCTGGATGCGCCCTACGAGGGGTATCCCTGGTGGTTCCTCAACGCCTTCGGCTGGGGGGTCGTGGGGCTCGCGGTGCTCGTCGCCGTCGTCATGACCGCGCTGCGGTGGCGACGATCCCCCGACGACTTCACCCCTGCGGAGCTGCCACCCCGAGCCCTGCGGCGCGCGACGAGCAGCGGCCCGCCGAGCCCCGCCACCAGGGCCCGGACACCTGAGCAGGGGGAGCAGCGATGACGACGACGGCCGTGCTGGTGATGGTGGTGTCCCTGCTGGTGGTGTGGGGCGGGCTCGCGCTGAGCATCTGGCGGCTGCGCCGCGACACCCGGCAGGACGACGCTGCCGCTGCCGGGGACGCCTCGGGCACCGCCGAGCCGGGGCACTCCTCCCCGGCGCCGGGCGGGGCGCCGCAGCCGTGACGGACGCCCAGGTCGCGGCCTGGACCGACGTCCCGCGGCCGGGGGCCAGC
>NZ_JALPKN010000339.1 GCF_023630195.1 Actinotalea sp. C106
GGACCCGACCCGGCCGGGTTCGGCCCACCCGGCTTCGACCTCCCCGGGGACGCGAGCGGGCCGGACGCGGTGCCCGGCTCCCCGGGCGGGGTCGTGGTCGATCTCGAGGGCGAGGCCGCTGCAGCCGACCTGCTCCGCTCGGCGGTCGGTGCGGGGGTTGCGGTGACCTCGCTCGCACCGGCCTCGGGAGCCTTGGAGTCCGCCTACCTGGCCCTCGAGGAGGAGCGACGATGAGCGTCCGGACCGAGGAGCTCGGCGGCGCGCCGAGCCGTCCCGACCCCGCGCCGACGGCTCCGGGTACCTGGGGCCTCACCTGGCACGGGGTGCGCACGGTGGCGCGGCTCGAGCTGCGTCAGCGCATCCGCTCGACCCGCTGGGTCATCTCCCTGGTGGCCTTCGGCCTCGTGGTCGGAGCCGTCACCCTGCTCACCTGGCTCGTCTCGGACCTGGACCCGGCGTTCGGGGCCGGCCGGACGATGTTCGGGTTCATCGTCTTCTTCGTCCTGTTCCTCGGGCTGCTCGTCTCGCCGACCCTGTCGGCCACCGCCATCAACGGAGACCGCGCGGCCGGCACCCTCGCGACCCTGCAGGTCACCCTGCTCAGCGCGGCCGAGATCGCCGTCGGGAAGCTCCTGGCCTCGTGGCTCGCCTCGCTGGCCTTCCTCGCCGTGTCCTCGCCCTTCCTGCTGTGGGCCCTGGCCACCGGGGGCACCCCGGTCGTGGCGGTCGTGACGACACTGGCGCTCCTCGCCGTGATGCTCGCGGTGGTCTGCGCGATCGGCCTGGGCTTCTCCGCCCTGACCACCCGCACCGCCGGGTCGTCCGTCCTGACGTACGTGGCCGTGGCCACCCTGTCCGTGCTGACCCTCGTGGTCTTCGGCCTCACCCTTCCCCTGGTCAGCGGCGAGGAGACCCAGCAGGTCTACCGCGAGGACTGGCGGGCGGCCGAGGCCGCGGCCCTCGAGTCCGGTGGGGAGTACGTGCCCGGCGAGTGCGAGTGGTTCGAGGAGGAGGTCTACGTCGCGCACACCGAACGGACCTGGTGGCTGCTCGCGGTCAACCCGTTCGTCATCGTCGCCGACGCGATGCCCGGCGCCCCGGAGACCGACACGCAGGGCCAGTACGTCGGGGAGGGCGATCCGATGTCGCTCATCCGCTACGGCGTCCGGCAGGCACGGCTCGGCCCGCCCGAGACCCAGGACTGGTGCTACGAGCAGCCCCTCACCCAGGACTCCGGGCGCGCAGAGCTCGACGCCCTGAGCCCGGCCTGGCCGTGGGGCCTCGGCGCGAACCTGCTCCTCGCGGTCGGCGGGGTGGTGCTGGCGGTCCGCCGTCTGCGCATCCCGCAGGACCGCCTGCCGCAGGGCACCCGCGTGGCGTGACCGCGCAGGTCCGCGCGGTGGCGGACCTGCTCAGGCCGCAGCGCTCAGCCCGCTGCCGCTGACCGGCTCAGGGGTGCAGGGCCTGGAACTCGGCGTCGGCGGCGACCTCGTCGTCGACGTCGAGGCGCAGGTGGGCGAGCACCGTCTGCAGCACCCGCAAGGCCGCCGAGGCGCGCTCGCCCCAGTTCGACAGGTAGGAGAACTGCCACCACCACAGCGCCTCGAGCACCTCGCCCGAGGCGTGGTGCCGCAGCCCCTGGGCCAGGGCGCCGACCACCAGGACGACGTCGCTCGAGACCGAGGAGGTCACGACCTCTCGGCCGAGCACCGGGTCGTCGACCTCGGCGTAGTCGTCGATGCCCTCGAAGACGTTGCCCAGGGCTGCGCGCAGCGGGTCCAGGTCGACGTCGGGGCCGACGTCGGGCTCGAAGCGCTCCGGGGGTACGACGTCGACCATCGCGCCCAGGCGGGCACCGGCGGCCAGGACGTCGGAGACCGCGAGGAGGAGCAGCGGGATGGCGGCCTCGGGGTTGGCCCCGGCCGCGACCTCGGTCACCGTGGTGGTGAAGGCCCGCGACTCGGCGGCCATCCTGTCCGCCACCTCGCGCAGGTCGGCCGGGGCCTGGGCCCTGCCAGGGCCCGCGGGCTGGGCGGCCGCTGCCTCGACGGGCCGGGCGGTGTCGTCCCCGCCTCGCTGGGGGGTGGGGACCATGGGCGTGTCTTCAGGCACTGATCTGCCTCCGTCCTTCGAAGGCCCGCCCAAGCGTGACCTCATCGGCGTACTCCAGGTCTCCACCCACCGGCAGCCCTGAGGCGAGCCGGGTGACGCGCAGGCCCATGGGGACCAGGAGTCGGGCGAGGTAGGTCGAGGTGGCTTCACCCTCGACGTTCGGGTCCGTCGCGAGGATGACCTCGGTGACGGTGCCGTCGGCGAGACGGCTCATGAGCTCGGAGATCCGCAGGTCGTCCGGCCCGACGTTGTCGATCGGGTTGATGGCCCCGCCGAGCACGTGGTACTTCCCGCGGAACTCGCGGGTGCGCTCGATCGCGACGACGTCCTTGGGCTCCTCGACCACGCAGATCACCTCGTTCGAGCGACGAGGGTCCCGGCACACGCGGCAGTGCTCCTCCTGCGAGACGTTGCCGCAGACGGTGCAGAACTGGACCCGGGCCTTGACCTCGGTCAGCGAGTCGACGAGCCGACGGACGTCGACCGGGTCCGCGGCGAGCAGGTGGAAGGCGATCCGTTGCGCGCTCTTGGGACCGACGCCGGGCAACCGCCCGAGCTCGTCGATCAGGTCTTGGACCGCACCCTCGTACACCCGACCAGACTAGTTCCTCAGGAGGGGTCGTCGGGGATCTCGTCGATAACGGTCCCGCCGAGCATCTGCGCGACCAGGGGGGCGCCGACGAGGCCGGAGGAGGCGAGGTCTGGATCGTCCGGGTCGTAGTCGTCCTCCGAGGCGGGCCGGGTGGGCTGCTGACCCGCCGAGCCGGCGGGGGGCGCCGGACGCGTCCCGCGTCGGGGGGCCGCCGTGGGGTCGGCTTCCGGCTCAGGGTCCGGCTCAGGCCCGTCGGGGATGTCGTCGGTCGGGGCC
>NZ_JALPKN010000033.1 GCF_023630195.1 Actinotalea sp. C106
GTAGCGGGCCTGGAGGTTGGTGGCGGTCCCGGCGCCGTAGACGACGAAGGCCGCGAAGAGCAGCGGGACGCTGTCGAGGGCGGCTGCGAGCACGACCCCGGCCGCGCCGAGGGCACCAGTGGCGTAGCCGAGGGCCAGCCCGGAACGTCGTCCGGCGCGCTGGGAGACCCGGCCGACGGCGACCGCCGCGCCGGCCGAGCCCAGGGTGAACAGGGCGACGGGCAGGCCCGCGAGGCTCGTGGCGTCGAGCATCTCCTGGGCGAGCAGGGCGCCGACGGTGATCCCCGCCGCGAGCCCGGCCCCGCTGAGCACCTGGGCCAGGACGAGCACGGCGAGGGTGCGGCGCTGCTCGGGGGGCTCGACCACGTGCTCCTCGGTTCTGGGTGAGCGGCAGGCGACCGTGGGGTGGCCAGCGGATGACCGTTGGGAGGCTACTCGGCGCACAGCCCCGCGGGGACGCTTCGGGCGGCCCGGGCCGACCTACAGTCGGCAAGGTGCGAGGGGTCATCGATGCGACGGGTCGGCCCGTGGACGTCGAGCTCGACCAGGGCAGGGTCGACGCGGTCGACGAGATCCTCGCGCGGTCTGCGGCCTTGCGCGGCCGGAGCTACATCGAGCGCCTCCTGGGCACCTCGATCGAGGACTCCCCGGTGGTGCGCCGCGACCTCCAGCGGCCCCGCGCTCGGCTGCGGCGCCTGGAGACGCTGATCGAGATCGGCGACGAGCCCTGGGTGGTGAGCACGTACTGGGTGGTGGACCGCGACTTCCCCGACCTGGCCGAGGGCTGGGAGCGGGGCCAGACCCTCGTCGGTGCCATGGCCGCCGGGGCTGACCTGGGCCTCGAGTACGGCTGGCGGTCCTTCTCGGCCGCGCAGGCCTGCCCCGAGGACGCCGGGCTGCTGCAGATCCCCACGGGTGACCCCGTGCTGGTGCGGGACGGCGTGAACGTGGACCGGGACGGGCGGCCCGTGGTGCGGGTGCACCGCCGCTGCCGTGCGGACCGAGCGCGCTGGGTGCTGCGGTACCGCTGAGCATCACCCACCGGGTGTCCACCACGTGGAACAGGTCTTCCCACATGCAGGGACGCCTGTCATCGTCGCGTCATGGGGCAGAACCGAGAGCACAACGCACCGCGCGACGTCGCCGGTACGCGAATGTGCATGCCGGGTCTGACCTCGGTGTGCTGTCACTGACCAGCACCACCCGCGAGCCGCTCGTCGCCTGAGCCGCTCCACCGAGCCAGTCCCGGAACGCTCCTCGCCCTGACGCGCCGATCGCGCAGCGGCGACCAGCCGACCTCCGTCGTCGGCCCCTGACACCTCACGGCCCCACGGCCGAGGTCGTCGACCCCGCACCCCGGCACCCGCCGTCCCGTGCGCACCAGCCCTGCCAGGCCCACCTCCGGCGCGGCCGGTGCGCCCCGGCGCGCTGCCGTCCCGTCAGCCACGGCCACCCGGCCGTCCTCCCGCAGGAGCACCATGCCCAAGCGCATCAGCCTCAACGCCTTCGACATGACCACCCCGACCCATCAGAGCCCTGGCCTGTGGCGCCACCCCGACAACCGGGCCGACACGTACAACACCCTCGAGTACTGGACGGACCTGGCCCGCACCCTCGAGCGCGGTCGCTTCGACGCCCTGTTCATCGCCGACGTGCTGGGCGTGTACGACGTCTACCGCAACTCCTCCGCCCCCGCGCTGATCGACGGGGCGCAGATCCCGCTCAACGACCCGTTCCTGCAGGTCCCGGCCATGGCCGCGGTCACCGAGCACCTCGGCTTCGCGGTCACCGCGGCCCTGACCTACGAGCAGCCGTACTCCTTCGCCCGCAAGCTCTCGACCCTCGACCACCTGACCGGCGGACGCATCGGGTGGAACGTCGTGACCTCCTACCTCGACAGCGCGGCCCGCAACCTCGGCCTGGACCGGCAGATCCGCCACGACGACCGGTACGACCTCGCCGACGAGTTCCTCGACGTCACCTACAAGCTGTGGGAGGGCTCCTGGGAGGACGGCGCCGTGGTCAAGGACCGGGCCCGGGGCATCTACACCGACCCCACCAAGGTCCACCCCATCCGCCACGAGGGCCAGCACTTCAGGGTGCCCGGCATCCACCTGTCCGAGCCCTCGCCCCAGCGCTCCCCGGTGATCTTCCAGGCCGGGGCCTCGCCGCGCGGCCGGGACTTCGCGGGGCAGCACGGCGAAGGGGTCTTCATCAACGCCCTGCGCCCGGACCTGACCCGGATCACCACCGACGACATCCGTGACCGGGCCGAGCGCCACGGCCGCAGCCGGGACTCGGTCAAGATCTACGCCCTGCTCACGGCGATCGTCGCGGACTCCGACGCGGCGGCCGAGCGCAAGCTCGCCGAGTACCGGTCCTACAGCAGCGCGGAGGGAGCCCTGGCCCTCTACGGCGGATGGTCGGGCCTGGACCTGGCCTCCTTCGACCCTGAGCAGCCCCTCAAGTACGTCGACACCGACGCGGCCCGCTCAGCCCTGTCGATCTTCACCAAGGCCGACCCGACCCGGGAGTGGACCCCCCTGGACATCGCCCAGCACGTGGGGGTGGGCGGCATCGGGCCCGTCCTGGTGGGCAGCCCCACCACCGTCGCGGACGAGATCGAGCGGTGGATCGACGACGCAGGCCTGGACGGCATCAACCTCGCGTACGCCATCACCCCGGGCTCCTTCGAGGAGTTCGTCGACCTCGTGGTCCCCGAGCTGCAGCGGCGCGGGCGTGTGTGGCGCGAGTACGAGGGCTCGACCCTCCGCGAGTACCTCTACGGCGCGGGCCACCACCACGTCGCCGACACCCACCCGGCCGCCGCGTACCGCGGTGCCTACGCCGGCCAGCTGAGCGCCGCGGACGAGCAGGTCGTCCCGGCACGGACCAAGGAGACGGTATGACCGAGCACGCAGTCGTCGAGCGTTCCCCCTGGCACGGGGCGGCCGACGCCACCGAGCTGGACCACTGGCGCGCCGTCGCCCGGGCCGCGGCCGAGCACCTCGGCGCCGACGCCTGGGAGCGGGACCGTGCCAACGCCCAGCCCTTCGCCGAGCTCGAGCACCTGCGCGGCACCGGGCTGGTCAACCTGCTGGTCCCCGCCGAGCACGGCGGCGCGGGAGCCCACTGGCAGACGGCCTTCGAGGTGGTGCGGATCCTCGCCCGCACCGACGGGTCCATCGCCCAGCTCCTCGCGTACCACTACATCAACCAGGCCACGATCGTCTTCTACGCCGAGCCCGCCGACCAGGGTCCCTGGTGGCGACGCTCGGCCGAGGGGCAGTGGGTCTGGGGGGACTCGGTCAACCCCGTCGACCCGACCCTCGAGCTCACGCCCGACGGCGACGGCTACCGCCTCAACGGCCTCAAGAGGTTCTCGACCGGCTCCTCGGTCGGCGACGTCATCATCATCAACGCGACCGTGCGCGGCGGCGACCAGGACGGCGCCGTGCTGGCCTTCGTCGTCGAGCGGGAGCGGGAGGGGCTCGAGCTCCTCGACGACTGGGACTTCCTGGGGCAGCGTCTCTCGGCCAGCGGGTCGGTGCGTTACCACGACGTGCGCGTGGACCCCGCCGACGTGCTCGGTGAGATCGGGGAGGAGGAGGCGTTCTCGACCCTCGTCACCCCGGGCATCCAGCTGGCCTTCGGCAACTTCTACCTCGGTGTGGCCCAGGGCGCCCTGGCCCGCGGTCGCGAGCTGGTCCTGGCCCGCCCGCGGTCCTGGTTCCTCTCCGCGGCACCCACCTACGCCGAGGACCACCTCGTCCAGCGCACCGTGGGCGAGCTCGTCGCACGGACCGCGGCGGTCGAGGCCCTCGCCGACGTCCTGAACGCCGAGTTCGACGCGGTCCTCGGGCTCGGCGGGGAGGTGACGGCCGAGCAGCGGGCCGCGCTCGAGGTCAAGGTCGCGGGGCTCAAGGTCGTCTCGACCGAGGTCGGGGTCGACGTGGCGAACCGCATCTACGAGGTCACCGGCTCGAGCTCGGCCCGCAGCGGGGTGGGGCTGGACCTCTTCTGGCGCAACGTGCGCACCCACTCCCTCCACGACCCCGTCGACTACAAGAAGCTCGAGGTCGGAGCGCACTTCCTGCTCGGCCAGGTCCAGCCCATCTCGCTCTACACGTGAGGGCCGGCCCCGCGCCGCACCCTCACCCCGAACCCACCAGGAAGACGACCATGACTGCCACCGACAAGCCCACCACCCTCCTCACCCCGCGGCCCACCAGCCTGCCCAGCCGGCGGTCGACCGTCGGGGCCCTCGCCGCCCTGGCCGTGACCCTCCCGCTGGGAGCGTGCGCGGCAGGGGCCGCAGACGCTGCCCAGGGCGAGGAGCTCACCGTCCTGCTCATCTCCTCGCACGAGGGGGCCTCGGAGTGGTTGGCCGAGACCTACGAGGAGGAGACCGGCGTCCGCATCAACCCGGTGATCGTCCCCTACGACGAGATCGCCGCGAAGCTCACCCTCGACCAGCAGTCGGGGGCCAACACGATCGACGTCGCGGCCCCCTGGTACGTCTCGATCGGCGACCTCGCGGCCGACGGCGTCATCCAGGACCTCACCGACTGGATCGAGGAGACCCCCGACCTCGACACCGAGGACTTCATCCCCTCGATCTACGACGCGTACACCCAGGTGGGCGACCGCCGGTACGGGCTGCCCTTCGACGGGGACACCCACGTGCTCTTCTACAACACCGAGATCCTGGCCCGGAACGGCTTCGACGCACCGCCGGCCACCTGGGACGAGTACCTCGAGCAGGTCGAGACCATCACCGAGAACGAGTCCGGGGACGGTGTCTACGGCGCGGCGGTCTTCGGGCAGAAGTCCCCGCTGATCCTCGGGGCGAGCTACGCCAACCGGCTCGCCGGGTACGGCGGCTCCTTCCTCGACGAGAGCGGGACCCCGTCGGTCGACACCCCCGAGGCCGTCGCTGCAGCGCAGGCCCTGGTCGACATCTGGCCGCACGCCTTCCCGACGCCGGGTGAGACGGCCTTCGGCGAGGGCAACAGCGCCTGGCTCGACGGGTCGGTGGCCTTCATCGAGAACTGGACCGACCTCGGCGTCGTCTCCCAGAGCGCCGAGTCCGGCTCGACGGTCGCGGACGGCTGGGGCGTGACCACCCTGCCCGTGGGCGGGGACGCGACCGAGTCCCGTGCCTCGCTGGTCGCTGGTTTCACGTGGACCGTCACGGCCAACACCGAGGAGACCGAGCTCGCGCAGGACTTCATCGCCTGGGCTGCCTCCGCCGAGGTCAACGAGGCTCTGCTGACGGCCGAGCCGCCCACGGGCATCGACCCCAACCGCGTCTCCTCCCTGGAGAGCGAGTCCTACGGCACGGCCTTCCCCGAGCTGCAGGAGGCCAACCGCGCGACCCTGACCGACAGCCTCGCCTGGCCCACCGGGGAGCACGCCGCCCAGCTCGCGCAGATCCTCACCGACGAGCTCGCCAAGCTGCTCGCCGGCCAGGGGGGCACCGCGCAGGAGACGATGGAGCGGGTCCAGGCCGAGTGGGAGCGAACCCTTGGCGACTGACCTGGCCGTCCGCGGTCCGGTCAGGCGGGGGCAGACCTGGCAGCACCGGCTGATGGTCAGCCCGCTGATCCTCACCGTGCTGGTGCTCGGGGCCTACCCGCTGGTGTTCATCGTGGGGGCCTCCCTCACCGAGTCCACCCTGGGCAACCCCTTCCAGGAATGGGCCGGGCTGGCCAGCGCGCGGGAGGTGGTTGCGAGCAGCGACGTGACCGACGCGCTGGCCCGCGGGGCGGGGTACGCGGTGGGGGTCGCGGCCCTGAGCACGGTGCTCGGGGTGGTGCTGGCCCTCGCGCTCCTGGGCCTGCGGCGTGGGGGAGGGCTCGCGCGCGGGCTGCTCCTGCTGCCGCTGATGACCCCACCGGTGGTCGTGGCCATCGTGTGGCGGCTCGTGTTCAACCCGGCAGGTGGGCTGCTCGCGACGCTGCTGGGCGCCGTGGGCTACGAGGGGCAGGCCGTCGCGGTGCTGTCCTCGCCGGGCCTGGCCCTGCTCGGGGTCGCGATCGCCGACACCTGGCAGTGGACCCCGCTGGTGATGCTCCTGGTCTACGCGGGCCTGCTCGGCCTGGACCGCGAGGTGCTCGAGGCCGCCGCCCTCGACGGCGCGCACGGTCTGCGCCTGGTCCGGCACGTGGTGCTGCCCTCGGTCGCGGGGGTCGTGCTCGCGGCCTTCTTCGTCCGGCTGGTGCTGGCCTTCAAGGTCTACGACCTCGTCGCGGTCATGACGGCCGGGGGGCCCGGCCAGTCCACCACGGTGCCCTCCTACCTGATCCACCAGGCGGCCCTGCAGCAGTTCGACCTGGACCGCGCCGCGGTGATCACCCTGCTGCTCGCCGTCGTGGTGACGGTCGTGACCGTGCCGGTGGCCCTCCTGACCCGAAAGGTCGAACGATGACCAGCACCCTCTCCGCGCGCCCAGCCCCTGCGCCCCCGGTCCTCGCGCCCCCAGCTCCAGCGCCCCCGGCCCGGAGGCGACCGGTGCTGCGGACCGGAGCGCGGCGTCGTCGGCCGCCTCTGCTGGCACCCGCCGTGGTGGTCATCGGGGTGGTGCTCGCCGTCGTGCCGCTGCTCTACCTGTTCTCGGTGTCCCTCATGGGGCGCAACGAGCTGGTCGCCGGGGTGCTCGTGCCGAGCGACCCTCAGTGGTCGAACTGGAGCGAGGCGGTGGCCGGCACCACGTTGACCCAGGCCGTGCTCAACTCGGTGCTCGCCGCGGTGGGTGGGGCGCTGCTGTCCCTGGCCCTCGCGCTACCAGGGGCGTGGGCCCTGTCGCGTCGGGGCACCGGCGGGCGCACCCTGCTCGCGACGGTGATGAGCCCGTGGCTGCTGCCGCCCATCGTCGCGGTGGTGCCGCTGCTCACGTTGCTGCGCATCCTCGGGCTGACCAACAGCCTGCTCGGCCTGACCCTCGTGTACGGGCTGGTCAACCTGCCGGTCGCGGTGTGGCTGCTGCAGGCCTTCCTGCACCGGATCCCCGGGGAGATCGACGAGGCCGCCCAGCTCGACGGCGCGGGCCCGCTGCGGGTGCTGACCTCGATCGTGCTGCCCCTGGCCGGGCCCTCGCTGGTCGCCGTCGGGCTGATCGTGACCCTGCTCGGCTACAGCGAGTTTCTCCTCGCGAGCTTCCTCACCCAGGACGCCGCCTCCCAGACCCTGCCCGTGCACCTGTCCCTGCTGCTCGGGGAGCGGGTCGCCGAGTACGGGAAGATCGCCGCCGCCGCGATGGTCGGCATCCTTCCCGTGCTGGTGATCGCCCTGACCCTGCAGCGCCGCCTCGTCGAGGGGCTCACCGCCGGGGCCGTGAAATGACCGCGCCCTCATCCTGGAAGGACCTGCCATGACCACCCCCTACGAGGCCGCCGCAGCGACGTACCGGCCGATCCTGGACAAGATCGCCGAGCGTGCTGTGGAGGCCGAGCGCACCCGAACCCTGCCCCACGAGCAGATCGGCTGGTTGCGGGAGGCCGGGTTCGGCGCTGCTCGCATCCCGGTCGAGCTGGGTGGCGACGGCCTGTCCTGGCCCGAGTACAGCCGGCTGCTGACCGAGCTGGCTGCCGCGGACAGCAATGTCCTCCAGGCCCTGCGCGGGCACATCGCCCTGGTCGAGGACCAGCTCTTCCACCACCCGGGCCAGGACCGCAGCCGGTGGATCTCACGGTTCGTGGCGGGGCAGATCGCGGGCAACGCGTGGACCGAGCCCGGGGCCGGCGGGGTCTCGACCACCCTCGACGACGGCCCGGCGGGGCTGACCGTCACCGGGCGCAAGTACTACACGACGGGGTCGATCTACGCCGACTGGATCGACGTCACCGCCCGCGGGGCCGACGGCACGGACCTCACCCTCATCGTCGCGGCCGGGGCCGACGGCGTGACGACCACCGACGACTGGGACGGCTTCGGCCAGCGCCTGACCGGCAGCGGGACGACGGTCTTCGACCAGGCGCCCGTCGAGCCCGACGCCGTCTTCACCTTCGCCGGACGGTTCCCGTACCAGACGGCCCTCTACCAGCACGTGCACCTCATCACCCTGGCCGGCATCGCGCGGGCGGCGGCGCGGGACGCGGCCGACGAGGTGCGGGCGCGGACCCGGACCTTCGGCCACGGCAACGGGCCACGGGTGCGCCAGGACCCGCAGGTGCTCCAGGTGGTCGGGGAGATCGAGGCGACCAGCTTCGCGGCTGAGGCCGTCGTGCAGCACGTCGCGGGATCCCTCGAGGCCGCTTTCGCGAGCAGGGGGGCCGGGGCCGAGGAGCAGCGGGCCGTGAGCGAGCGGGCCGAGCTCGCCACGGCCCAGGGGCAGGTCGTGCTCAGCGCCTCGGTGCCTCGGGCGGCGACGGCGATCTTCGACGGGCTGGGCGCCTCGGCGACCAGCACCACCAAGGCCCTGGACCGGCACTGGCGCAACGCCCGCACGGTGGCGACCCACAACCCGGCCATCTACAAGGCGCGGATCGTGGGGGACTGGGCCGTCAACGGCGCGGCGCCGCCCACCGTGTGGAGCATCGGGGTGCAGCCGGTCGGAGGTGAGGCGGACTCCGTGACGACGGGGAACACGACAGCGCCGTCGGCGTTGCAACGGTCATGAGCATCGACACGAGCCAGTCCGCCGTGGTCCCGGACGAGGTTCTCGACCTCATGTTCCGCGAGGCCCGCACCGTCAACACCTTCAGCGACGAGGACGTCTCCGACGAGCAGGTGCGTGCCGTGTGGGACCTGGTGCGGTGGGGGCCGACGGCCTTCAACTCGCTGCCGATGCGCATGCTGCTGGTGCGCTCGACCGAGGCCCGTGAACGGCTCGCCTCGCACATGGGCGGGAGCAACGCGGCCAAGACGCTGCGTGCGCCGCTGAGCATCGTGCTCGCGGCGGACCTCGACTTCCACGAGCACCTGCCCCGGCTCGCACCGCACATGGCCGCGCTCCGTGACCAGCTCGCCGACGCCCCCGAGTCCCGCTCCGCGACGTCACGGGACAACACCTTCCTGCAGGCCGGCTACCTCGTCGTCGGGCTGCGCGCCGCGGGTCTGCACGTCGGGCCGATGTCCGGGTTCGACGCCCCCGGGGTCGATGCCGACCTGTTCGCCGGCTCGCCCTGGCGCTCGATCATGGTGCTCAACGTCGGCACCGCCCCGGCCGACCACGAGGGCTTCTCGATGCCCGCGACCCGCGACCGCCAGGCCCGCCTCGACTTCGAGGACGTCGCCCGGGTGGTGTGAGGTACGCCGTTCGCGTGGTGGCCGGCCGGTCCTGGCGACGGGCGTCGCGGAACGGGTTCTGCTCCGCGCGCCGCTGCTCTACCGTTCAAGCACAGGTTGGACGGCATCCGAGGGGGCGCGTGATGAGTGAGACCGAGCGGGAGACGAGGCCGGGCTTCTGGCACCGGGTCGGTCGGCGGCTGCAGAACGCGTGGGACGCCGTGTGGATCCTCGACGGCCTGATCACGATCGGGCGCCTGCTGCTCATCCCGTTCCGTCTGCTGGGCCGGGCGCTCTCGAGCCTGTAGCGAGGGTGCGGGGCGTCAGGAGACGGTCGCTGACGGTGCGGCCACGGCGTCGGCGTCCGACGGTCAGGACGGCGGCGTGAAGACCGGGACGACGACCACGGTGGTCGTGCTCAGCCAGAGACCCTCGATGTCCTCCGCCTCCGGGTCGATGTCCCGTGCGGCACCCGCGTTGATGCCCTGGTAGGCGTAGGTCTCGGCGAAGGTGGCTGCCACGTCGCATGTCCCCGGGCCGTCTGGGCTGGTGAGCCCGCACCACATCGGCGTGACGGTCGCGCCGACGCTCGTCAGTGCGCCGATCAGGTCCGGGAGCGCGTCCTCGGGGCGGAGGCCGGTCGTCCAGCACCGCGCGCCGTCGGCCGAGAACAGCTCGTCGCAGGGGACGGGGGCGTACCCCTCCCCGAGCTCCACGGCGGCGGCGGCCTCCATGACGCGCTCGCGGTCCTGGGGCCAGGCCCGCTCGGCCCGCCACTGGTGGATGGCGTGCGACGTCGGCCCGGTGACCGCGAGGCCTCCGCACACGACCAGCACGGCGAGGAGGGCGACCTTGCGGGTGCTCGGCACTCGGTCATGATCGGCACGTCGCCGTCATTGTTGAGGGGCCGCCGTGTGGCTTTGCGCCTTCCCCGAGAACCCCTGGGCCGTGGATCTGCTGGGCCGGGCGTTCTCGAGCCTGTAGCCGCGGACCGGTGCGAGGACGTCGCCGATGGCACCCTGTGGCGGGGAGGGGAGCCGGTGGAGCTGATCGACGAGATCGTGGCCGACGTCCTGGCACGCGCCGGCGACGTCGGGACGCGCCTGGCCGTCGCTGTCCTCATCGCGCTCGTGGTCATCGGTGTGGGGCGCCTGCTGCGGCCTCTGGTCCGGCGCGGGGTGGCTACCGGTGGGCGCCCGAGCCGCACCCGGGTGTTCGTCGCGCTGTTCCAGGTGGTCGTCGTGATCCTCGCGATCCTGCTCGCCGCCACCTTGGCCTTCCCATCGGTGCGGGTCGCGGACGTGCTGGCCAGCCTGGGGATCGTCTCGGTCGCCGCAGGTTTCGCGTTCAAGGACGTGCTGGAGAACCTGCTGGCCGGGGTGCTGCTCCTGCTGCGCGACCCGTTCAAGTCGGGTGACCAGATCCGCGTCGGCGACCACGAGGGCACCGTCGAGGGCATCACCATCCGAGAGACCCTGCTGCGCACCTACGACGGCCAGCGCGTCCTGCTGCCCAACGCCCAGGTCTACACCAGCCCGCTCGAGGTGCTGACCCACTACCCCGCGACCCGGAGTGCGTTCCGGCTCAACGTGGCCGCGGACTCCGACGTCGGCCAGGTGCGTGAGGTGCTCACGACGGCGACCCGTGAGGCCCTCGCCGGTGTCGCCATGCTGCCGGACGGGGCGCGGCCGCCCGAGGTCGTCGTCGTGGGGATGGAGCGGGGCGCGGTCGAGGTCGAGGTGCGGGTGTGGAGCGGCCCGCTCCGTGGCCAGCGCACCGCGGCCCTGGACGCCGCGATCCCAGCGGCCCTGGCCGCGCTGCGTGCGCAGGACATCGCGCTGGACCAGCCGACGACGGTCCTGCTCCAGGAGGGGTGACGCGGCGCATGGCCCCTCAGCGATCGCAGGACTGGACCTTCGCGTTCGACGACGGGGCGCGCGGACTCGACGGTGCACCAGCAGGGGCGGCGCTGACGGACGAGCAGGGGCTGCTGATCGACCTGCTGCGGGTCGAGCTGCGGCTGGTCGAGGAGCTCGCTCTTGGGGGAGCCGACGTCGATCTGAGAGCCACCCGGGAGCTCGTCACGCGCCTCGTGCGCGGCGGGGCGTCGCTCGAGAGCATCGCGGACGCGGTGCCGTGCCGGTTGTCCTTCCTCGCCGGGCTCGGCATCGGCGACTGAGGCGCTGCCTCGAAAACCCCTGGGTCGTGGACCCACGAGGCGCCATCATGATCGGCGCACACCACCACCAGGAAGAGAGGAGTGTCATGACCCGGCAGCTGTCCGCGTCGTTGATCTCATGGGCGTCGATCCTCGAGGACGGGACCCGTGAGCAGGCGCTGCGGACGAGCGAGATGCCCTTCATCTACCCGCACATGGCGTTGATGCCTGACGCGCACCTCGGCAAGGGGGCGACGGTCGGGTCGGTCATCCCGACCCGGGGCGCGATCATCCCGGCGGCCGTCGGCGTCGACATCGGGTGCGGCATGGACGCGGTCCTGACGCAGTGGACCAAGGACGACGTCGCCGCCACCGGCGCGCCCCTGGTGGGCCTGCGTGAGGCCATCGAGCGGCGCATCCCCTTGTCGGCGGGCGGCCGCAACAAGGCCTTGACCCCGACGGCGGAGGAGCGGGTCGGTGCTCTCGCGACCATGGCTGAGCAGCTCGAGATGCCCGACCCTGCGTCCTTCGTGGGCGGCTGGGCGCTCCAGCTGGGGTCGCTCGGGTCGGGGAACCACTTCATCGAGGTCAGCCTCGACGAGCAGGACCGGGTGTGGCTGTTCCTGCACTCCGGGTCCCGGGGCGTGGGCAACCGGATCGCGCAGCACCACATCAAGGTCGCCCGGGACCTCATGGAGCGGTACTTCATCCGGCTCGAGGACCTCGACCTCGCGTACCTCGTGGAGGGCACCGACGAGTTCTGGGCGTACGTCCGCGCGCTGCGGTGGGCCCAGGAGTTCGCGCGGCAGAACCGGGCCGAGATGATGGACCGGGTGGTGGATGCCGCAGCCTCGTTCATGCGTGAGGACGTCGAGCGCCGCGAGGAGATCTCCTGCCACCACAACTACACCGAGCAGGAGAGGCACTTCGGCCAGAAGGTCTGGTTGTCCCGCAAGGGGGCGATCGACGCTCACGAGGGGGTCATGGGCCTGATCCCTGGCTCGATGGGCACCCGGTCGTACGTCGTCGAGGGCAAGGGCAACCGGGACTCGCTGTGCTCGGCGCCGCACGGTGCGGGCCGCGAGTACAGCCGGTCTCGGGCGCGCAGGACCTTCACGGTCGAGCAGCTGGAGGAGGCGATGGTCGGCATCGAGTACCGGCGGACCGACGCCTTCATCGACGAGATCCCCCAGGCGTACAAGGACATCGACGTCGTGATGGCCGACGCCGCTGACCTCGTCCGGGTCCGGCACGAGCTCCGTCAGATCGTCAACGTCAAGGGCGACTGAGGCGTCGTCCACGTCGCTTCGGCTGGCGCAGCGGGGGTACGGGCGCGGGCCGGTCGAGGGCCTCTCTCCGGGGAGGGTCTCGACCGGCCCGCAAAAGAGGGTGAGGGCGACGCCTGGCCCCCTTACGTTGTGATCATGTCCACCCCCGACGACGACGACGGCGCCGACGGGGCCGACCTCACCCCCGCCGAGAGGCTGCGCCGGCGTCGCCGCTGGCTCAAGCAGAAGGTGGACGCCGAGCCGCAGCGCCTCGACCTGCGCGAGGAGCTGGCCGCCGTCTACCGGGCGGAGGGGCACGTCGACCAGGCGGGTCGGTGGAACTACCTCTCGGAGGACGCGGACCCGGAGGAGTCGAAGGCCTTCGCCCGGGCGTCCCAGGGCGACCCTGTGGTGATGATGCGGGCCTTGCGCTGGACGGGATCGGAGAACGACGCGACGACGGCGGTCGCCCGCGAGCGCCTGGGTGAGCTGCGTGCGGCTGCGCGGGGTCCCTTGGGTCGCCGCCCCTCGTGGGAGAATCCTGATCCCGACTCCCTCTGGCCGCTGGTTCTGGGGTGTGCGGGCGTGCTGATCGTCCTCGGGTTCGCCGTGGTCGGCGGGATCGTGACGGTGCGGTGGCTCGTCGGTGTGCTCTGAGGTCGAATCGCACGACGCGGGGAGCGACCCCGACTACACGCCCGCCTGCGCCGAGCCGGGAGACGGGCTCCGCGTGGGCTGGACGACGGGGAACGTCACCCCGGCGAGGTCCTCGGAGACGGCCCAGAGCCGCTGCTGGACGGCGACCTCGTAGGACTCCGGGCTGGACGTGACCACACGAGGGTGGCCCTTGACCTCATGGCGTCCGCCGGGGCCGTAGTACTGGCCACCGAGCACGGCGGGATCCGTGGCGGCGCGCAGGGTCGGGAGCGCGCCCATCGCCGGCGTCTGGGTGATCAGCGGCGCGAGCCAGGTGAGCGGGAGCCGGAGAGCCGCGGGGGTGTTGCGGGCGAGCTCGGTGCTGGACATCCCGGGGTGCGCGGCCACCGCGACGGTGGTGCCGTGGGGCGTGAGCCGGCGCTGGAGCTCGTACGTGAACATCAGGTTGGCCAGCTTCGACTGGCCGTAGGCGCCGACGCGGCTGTACGACCGCTCCCACTGCAGGTCCTCGAAGTGGATCGCGGCGCGGATGCGGTGACCGGTGCTGCTGACGGTCACCACGCGCGAGCCAGGAACCGGCAGCATCAGGTCCAGGAGCAGCCCGGTCAGGGCGAAGTGGCCGAGGTGGTTGGTGCCGAGCTGCATCTCGAAGCCGTCCCGGGTGGTCTGCTTCGGGGTGTACATCACGCCGGCGTTGTTGATCAGCAGGTCGATCCGGTCGAGCCGGGACCGCAGGGCCTCCGCCGCGGCCCGGACGGACTCGAGCGAGCTCAGGTCCAGGGCCTGCACGGTCACGTCGCCGGTCATGCGGGCCGCGGCCTGCTCGCCCTTCTTGACGTCGCGCACGGCGAGGACGACGGACGCCCCGCGCTCGGCGAGCGCCTTGGCTGTCTCGTACCCCAGGCCGGTGTTGGCTCCGGTCACCACGGCCACCCGCCCGTGCTGGTCCGGGATGCTCGTCGTCGTCCACGTCTCGCTCATGTCAGGCTCCTCTGTCTAACGTACCGACGGTATCGTGCGCCGCCGACGCTAAAGTACTCTCGGTACTTTGTCAACGTACCGCAGGTACCTAAGTTAGGGTGGCGATCGTGACGTTCCAGCGGGCGCGAACCGAAGAGCAGCGCGAGATCCGCCGACGGGCGATCCTCGACACGGCGTCGGCGATGCTCCACGAGATGCCCGTGGCCGCCGTCACCCTCAACGAGCTCAGCCGCCGAGTAGGGCTGGCGAAGCCGAACGTGCTGCGCTACTTCGAGTCGCGCGAGGCCGTGCTGCTGGAGCTCCTGGACCACTTCCTGAAGGAGTGGCTGAGCGAGCTGACAGGGGAGCTGGCCTCCGGTGTCGACGAGGACCTACCCATGGCCGAGCGAGCGTCAGCGGTGGCCGAGGTCCTCAGCCGCTCACTCGCCGACCGGTCGACGCTGTGCGAGCTCTTCGGCGCGCAGGGCGGCGTCCTGGAGCACAACGTCTCCGTCGAGGTCGTGGCGCGGTACAAGCGCGCCTCCCTGGACCGACTGACAACCATGACCTCTCTGCTCGAGAGGTACCTGCCGGAGCTGGAGGAGAACGCCACGCTCTTCAGCCTGCAGACCATGGTCATGGCCGGTGCGTTGTCGGCGTACAGCACGCCTCCGCCCAGCCTGCTGGCGGCCTACGAGGCCGAGCCTGACCTGGCCCGCTTCCACGTGAAGCTCGAGGACTCGCTGACGACGGCGCTGACCGCGACGCTCCTCGGCGTGCTGCCTCGCCGCTGAACCCGGACATGGCGGGTGGGCCCGCCACTCCGCACGGGATGGTCAACACCGGGTGCGTCGGCCGCCGCTCGCGGTGCGGGAATCGAGCCATACCGTGAGCCCCGGCGGGGCATGGTCAGGTCGTGCGCCTGCGGCAGCGCCGTCCGCGAGAGCGGCTAGAGCGGCCCACAGGGGCTGGTCACCGGCCCACCGCCCGTCCGACCAGGACGAGCGACGACGGGCGGAGCTCCGAGCCCGCCGTCCGGCGCGGGTCAGTCTCAGGCCCCCTCGGTTGCGGAGGACCACGAGCCGGGCCGCCGTGAGCATGAGCACGGCGTCGGTGAGGGCCGCCTGGTCGAGCTTGCGGGACTGGGCCTCGAACCACAGCTGGCGCACGCGGGTCGAGGTGACGCTCCCAGTCCAGGACGCCGCGGCGAGGACGGCGGCACTCGCCAGGGGCCACCCGCGGGTGGGGTCACGGGGCCAGGTTGTCGGTACCGGAGGCACGAGGAGCAGCCGGGCGGCCACGTCGTCGCCCGCGCCCGAGGTCGCGACGCCGTCGAGGCCCAGCTCGTGGAGGAGTGTCGCGCGGGTGACGGAGTCACCGCTGTCGAGGGCCACCCGTGCTCGTCGTGCGACCGCCTCGACCTGAGGTCGCAGATGCAGCCCACCGGCACGGACCGTCGCGTGGTCGTGCTGCAGGAGCCAGCGCACGACGTGCCCGGTCGCCGCATCGTCGGGGCCGGTCCGGAACAACCGGTCCGTGGTCGCGAACAGCGCCGGCCAGCGCACCGGGCTCCGAGTCTCGCCGAGGGCAGCCAAGGTCACCAGGACGGGCTCGGTCCTGACCGTGCTCATCGATTGCCTCTCCACGGCGGCATCCTGGCAGCACCCATGATCACGCACGTCCGTGCCTCACCGTCGGCTGCGGAGTTCTTCACCACGGACTGGGTCCTCGCGATCGGAGGCCCTGACGAGGAGTTCCTCTGCCGTCTGGCTGCGGAGGGGCTGCAGCCCGCGTCGTGGCGCGACGTGCACACTCCGGCCGAGGACCCCGCAGGTGGTCGAGGGCTCGTGTGGCGCCTACCGGGGCTGCTCGCCTCCGAGAGCGGGCGAGTGCATGTCGGCGTCGCCTGGTGTCGCACGGGTCACCCCGGTAGTGAGGACGCACCGTGGATCGCCGTCGACACGAGCGCTTCAGCGATCCGGACTGCCGTTGGCCTCGCATCCGAGCATGAGCGCCGACGGGCGATGCGCGGGACCTGACGAGCCGCACTGCATGGACGAACTTCTGACAGGGGGCTAGAGGGCGCTGAGGCCGGGCGATGCTGGGAGCGGGTGACGGGAATCGAACCCGCGCTATCAGCTTGGGAAGCTGATGTTCTACCATTGAACTACACCCGCGAGCGCCCGTTGCCGGGCGGCGCGCGACGATCATACCCACCATCGACGTGCCCTGGCCAAAGCGCCCTCGCCGTGGCCCCCTCCTCGCCGTCGTCCCGGCTGCGCCTGCGGAGTCGGGCGCGTACCCCGCCCTCGTGCACAGATCTTGTCCACAGCCATGTGGGTGATTTCGTGCGGCGCACGTCACCCTGTGGACGAACCTGTGTAGAACTGTGGATGACGAATCGGGTTCGCCGACCCCTTGTGGGCTCCGCGCGCGGGGGTCTAGAACTGGTTTCCGGCAGCCGTTCAGAACCGTGACGTACCAAGGCAACCTGGGCATCGGGGGCGGACGGCAGCCGGGACAGACCGGAGAACGGTGGACCACCTCGCGGGGGAGACCCTACGAGCTGCGGATGGCGCCGCAGGAGTCCCCGCGGACCGGAACGTCGGGTCGTCAGGTGGCGGCTGCACGGGAGACCGCGCGGCAGCCACCCGTAGCGCCGGAGCGGGACCGCAGCAGCCGGGTAGCTGGCTGTCGGGTCCGACGACCACAGCAGAGCCCCTCGGACGCTTACTCCGAGGGGCTCTCGCTGTGCCTGGCCCCGTGCGGACGCCCGCGCCACGCCAACCGCGACCTCCCGCCGGGCACTCCCTCTCGAAGCGCTCCCGGGCCGCAGGTCCAGCCGCTACCGTGGCCCCGTGCTGCTCTCCGACCGCGACATCCGCGCCGAGCTCGACTCCGGACGCATCCAGCTGGACCCCTACGAGCCGGCCATGATGCAGCCCTCGAGCATCGATGTGCGGCTCGACAAGTTCTTCCGGCTGTTCAGCAACCACAAGTACCCGTTCATCGACCCCGCCCTCGACCAGCCCGACCTGACCCACCTGGTCGAGGCCGACGGCGACGAGGCTTTCATCCTGCATCCCGGGGAGTTCGTGCTCGGCTCCACCTACGAGGCCGTGACCCTGCCCGACGACGTCGCGGCCCGCCTCGAGGGGAAGTCCTCCCTGGGCCGGCTCGGACTGCTCACCCACTCGACTGCGGGGTTCATCGACCCGGGCTTCACCGGGCACGTGACCCTCGAGCTGTCGAACGTCGCGACCCTGCCGATCAAGCTGTGGCCGGGCATGAAGATCGGCCAGATGTGCTTCTTCCGGCTGTCCTCGCCCTCGGAGCACCCCTACGGGTCAAGCGTCTACGGCTCGCGGTACCAGGGTCAGCGCGGCCCCACGGCCTCCCGCTCCTCGACGAGCTTCCATCGCACGCAGGTGTGACTCGGCTGCTACGGCGTTGTGACGAGGCCCGTCTGGGCAACACCGCCGAAGCACAGCCGCAACACTCGCGACCTAGGCTCCCACCATGGCGCTCCCGGCTCTCGACCCCACCTCGACCGATGTCACGGGTCGGCACGTGCTCGTGCTGCCCGAGGACGTCGGTGCTGACGAGGTAGAGACCCTCGCCGCGAGCCGCTTCCCGCGCGCTGTCTGGGAGACCCCGCCGAGCGTGACTCCGCCCCGCCCGACCGGTGGTGCGCGAGGCATGCGGAAGAGCGCCGTCCCGCCGGGGATGCTGCGCCTGTCGCGGCACAGCGTGCTGCAGGGCCCTTTCACCCTTGACCGACCAGCGACCAGCGCCTTGGGCGTCCCCGCATCCGCCGCCCTGGCCTACGTCATGCACTCCCCTGCAGAGCGCGGCACCCCGCCGTGGCCGGGCGGCGGCGACCGTGACGGGCTCGGCCGTGCCTTCCCGGCAGGGCTGCCCGTGCGCGACGAGGAGCGGGTGGTGCGGTGGCTGGTCGACGTCGGGCGCCGCCTGGGTGGGGCGGTGGGGG
>NZ_JALPKN010000340.1 GCF_023630195.1 Actinotalea sp. C106
GACGACGCGCGGGGACCGCCTGCCGTCCGGGGCCTCGGGGGTCGTGGCGGGCTCGGCCAGGCCAGGGGTCGTCGCAGTCACCCGGCCATTGTGCCGTGGGTGGCCAGCCGGCGCTCCGTGGGGCCGATAGCCTCGGGGCATGAGCGCTCACGGAGGAGCCGGCACCCCGGCGATCGACGACCCGACCACCGATCCCCTCGAGGTGGCCCGCGAGGCCGCGGCGATGATCGCCGACCGGACGGGGGTGGCGCAGCACGACGTCGCCCTGGTGCTCGGCTCGGGCTGGGGGGCCGCCGCCGAGCTGCTCGGCGAGACCGTCGCCGAGATCCCGAGCCACGAGATCCCCGGCTTCAGCCGGCCCGCGGTGGCAGGCCACGTCGCGACGACCCGGTCGGTCCGCCTCGCCGGCACCGACCGGCACGCCCTCGTCCTCGGCTCACGCACCCACCTCTACGAGGGCCTGGGCGTGCGCCGCGTGGTGCACGGCGTGCGGACCGCCGCCGCGGCCGGGGCCCGGTGCGTCGTCCTGACCAACGGGTGCGGAGGCCTGCACCCCGACTGGGCACCGGGCACCCCGGTCCTCATCCGCGACCACCTCAACCTGACGGCCACCTCACCCCTCGAGGGTGCGACCTTCGTGGACCTCACCGACCTGTACGCCCAGCGCCTGCGGGACGTGGCCCGTGAGGTCGACCCCAGCCTCCCCGAGGGTGTCTACGCCCAGTTCCGCGGCCCCCACTACGAGACCCCGGCCGAGGTCACCATGGCCGGCCGCCTCGGGGCGGACCTGGTCGGGATGTCGACGACGATCGAGGCCATCGCAGCCCGGCACGTGGGGCTCGAGGTGCTCGGCATCTCGCTGGTGACCAACCAGGCCGCCGGGATCAGCCCCGTGCCGCTGTCCCACGCCGAGGTGATCGAGGCCGGCCAGGCTGCGGCGCCGCGGATCAGCCGACTGCTCGCCGACATCACGGGAAGGATCTGACCGTGGCCGAGCCGCTGCCCCCCGACCTGACCTCGGCCGTCGAGGCATGGATCGCCGACGACCCGGACCACCGCACCGCGGAGCACCTGCGTGAGCTCCTCGTCCTTGCCCAGGACGAGGACGGCGAGGACCAGGAGCTGCGCCACGTGGCCCGCACCGAGCTCGCCGACCGCTTCCGAGGCACCCTCGAGTTCGGCACCGCCGGTCTGCGCGGAGCGCTGGGGGGCGGGCCGAACCGGATGAACCGGTCCGTCGTGATCCGGGCCGCGGCCGGGCTCGTCCGCTACCTCACCGAAGCCCTGCCCCCACGGTCGGCCGAGCACGGCTTCGACGTGGCCGGCCCGCGCGTGGTCATCGGGTACGACGCACGCCACAACTCCGACGTCTTCGCCCGGGACACCGCAGCCGTCGTGACCGCCGCGGGGGGGCACGCCCTGCTGCTGCCCGAAGCCCTGCCCACCCCGGTGCTGGCCTTCGCCGTCCGGCACCTGGGGGCCGACGCCGGCGTCATGGTCACCGCGAGCCACAACCCGCCGCAGGACAACGGCTACAAGGTCTACCTCGGCGGGCGGGTGGTGACCGACAGCGGCCAGGGCGCTCAGATCGTGCAGCCCTACGACGCCGAGATCGCCGCCCACATCGCCAAGGTTCCCTCGGTGGCCTCCGTGCCGCGCACCGAGAGCGGCTGGACCGTCCTCGGCGAGGAGATACTCGAGGCCTACCTCACCGCGGTCGACGCCCTGGCCGAGCCCGAGACCCCGCGCGAGCTGAGGGTGGTGCTGACCCCGCTGCACGGGGTCGGCGGGCGGGTGGCCGAGCTCGTGCTGCGCGGCGCCGGGTTCAGCGACCTGCACGTCGTGCCCGAGCAGGCCATGCCCGACCCGACGTTCCCGACCGTGGCCTTCCCCAACCCCGAGGAGCCGGGGGCGATCGACCTGGCCCTCGCCCTGGCCCACGAGCTCGACGCCGACGTGGTGCTCGCCAACGACCCCGACGCCGACCGCTGCGCGGTCGCGCTGCGGGACGCGCGCGCCATGACCCACGCGGGCCCCGGGGACGCGCGGGCCGAGGGCTGGCGCATGCTGCACGGCGACGAGGTCGGCGCCCTCCTCGGGGAGGAGGTCGCCCGACGGGTCGCTGCGTCCTCCCACGAAGGTGGCGTCATGGCGAGCTCGATCGTCTCCTCGCGCCTGCTCAGCAAGATCGCCGCGGGTCATGGCCTGACCCACCGTGCAACCCTCACGGGGTTCAAGTGGATCTCCCGGGTCGAGGGTCTGGTCTTCGGCTACGAGGAGGCGCTCGGCTACTGCGTGGACCCGGCCCAGGTCCGCGACAAGGACGGTCTGAGCGCCGCCCTCCTCCTCGCCCAGCTCGCCGCCAGGGTCCGCGCCGAGGGCCGCACCCTGGTGGACCTGCTCGACGACCTCGCCCGGGAGCACGGCCTGCACCTCACCGACCAGGTCTCGGCGCGGTTCTCCGACCTCGAGCAGATCCCCGCGACGATGGCCCGGGTCCGCCAGAACCCGCCGGCGACCCTCGCCGGGTCCCCCGTGGTGGAGACCACCGACCTGTCCCTGGGGAACCTCGACGGCCCCGAGGGCCTGCCGCCCACCGACGGGTTGCGCCTGGTCGCCGAGGACGGCACCCGGGTGATCATCCGGCCGAGCGGGACCGAGCCCAAGGTCAAGTGCTACCTCGAGGTGATCGTGCCGGTCCCTTCGTCGCACGACGCCCGGGCGGCCGACCCCGTCGGGGAGGCCCGGCGCACGGCCCGGGAGCGGCTCGACGCCGTCCGCGCAGACGTCACGGCAGTCCTAGGGCTCGCGGGATGAGCCGCAGCCCGTGGGCGTGCCGCGCCGGGTGAAGGGCTAGGAGCTCGGCGCAGCCTCTAGGAGCTCGGTGCCGCGCCGCCCTCGTCGCCGGAGGCGCGCTCGCGGAGCCGCTGCTCCTCGCGGCGCACCTCGGCGAAGC
>NZ_JALPKN010000341.1 GCF_023630195.1 Actinotalea sp. C106
GGTTCACCGACGTGAGGCTGCGGAGCGGTTCGGCGCCCACGCCGCCCTCGACCCCGAGGTGCCGGGCATGCGCGAGCGGCTCGACCACGCGACGGCCGGTCGCGGTGCGGACCTCGTCGTCGAGGTCGCAGGGAACGACGCCGCCGTGGCTGCGGCGGTCGAGGTCGCGCGCCCGGGGGCGACCGTCGTCCTGGCAGGCATCCCCGACCAGGACACGACGACGTTCCCGGCCTCGGTGGCGCGACGCAAGGGTTTGACGCTCCGGCTCTCCCGCCGGATGAAGGAGATGTATCCCCGCAGCATCGCCCTCGTGGAGACCGGCGCGGTGGACGTCCGGAGCATCGTGACCACGGTGGCCGGGCTCGACGAGGTGTCCGCAGCCTTCCAGACGGCGCGGCTGCGTTCCGGGCTCAAGGTCGTCGTGGACCCAGGTCGGTAGCCGTCCCTCAGGCCCGGTGCAGCACCCGCCGACCCAGGACGTACATCTCGCAGCCCAGGCAGAAGCCGAAGGCTGCGTTGAGGAACGCGGCGACCAGGGCGACGCCTGCCGCGACCGGGACGGCCGCGTCGAGCCCGAGGACCCCCAGCACCACGCCGGTCCCCGTGATGACGAGCCCGACCACCTGGGCGAAGCGCGGTGGTCGCGGGTCCTCGCGCTCGGAGGTCGGACGGAGTCGGGGGCGGACCCAGCGGGCGAAGACCATGCCCTGCAGGCTGCCCTGGGCGCCGCGGGCGGCCCCGAGGGCGAACAGCAGCGCGGCGACAGCGAGGGCTGCGGTCGCGGCAGGCCCTGCGCCGAGCAGCAGGGTGACCACCAGCAGGCCCGCCATGACGGCCGCGCCGAAGCGTGGTCCGCGAGGGTCGATCCCGGTCTCAGTCAAGGCTCTCTCCTGCCGTGGGGGCGGTCCTCCGCGGTGCGGCCGTACGCGTGACGGCGTCGATCGCGGTGCGGGCGGTGTCACTGTCGAGCGGGCCTGACATCCGCGAGGCCAGGCCACCGTCGGCGTCGAGCAGCAGGACGGTGGGGGTGCGCAGCACGCCGTACCGCTCGACCAGGTCCATGCGCTCCTCGACCCGTAGCTCGACGTGCTGGACCCCCGGCAGGCTCGCTGCGGTCGAGCTCAGCACGGCGGCCACCCGCGGGCAGGTGCTGCAGGTGGCGGCCGAGAGCTGGACGAGGGTCGCCCGCGTGCCGAGGGGACTGCCGAGCTGTTGCGCCGTGAGGAGCGCTCGCCCGTCGTGCCGGGCGGGGCGGAAGCGGGAGGCGCGCCTCGTGAGCGCCCACCAGGTCAGGGCACTGACCAGGAGGAGGGCAGCGACGAGGGCTGCGCGGGTGACGAGGTCCACGGTGGGCGGCAACGGCGTGGGCCGCCGCGCCATTCCCGTCCGCCGGTCGGAGCCGCTGCGCCGTGCTCGAGGAGCCGAGCCGACCACCCCCGGCCGGGACCCGGCGGGACTAGCGTGGGTCCATGGCCCAACCCCCACCTCAGTCCGTCCAGGCCCGGCGTCCGTTGCCGCAGATCTTCCTCGGCGTGCTCCTGGTCACGGCGGGCGTCCTGGCGCTGCTGGGGCAGGCCGGGGTCGTCGACGTGAGCCTCGGCCAGCTCCTCGGCACGTGGTGGCCCCTGGTCGTGATCGCCGTCGGGCTCGCGGCCCTGCTGACCGTGCCGCGGGCCTGGGCCGGTCCGAGCGCCGTCGTGGGTCTCGGCGTGCTGCTCCAGCTCATCACCCTCGACCTGATCGAGCTCGACTTCTGGGAGGTGCTGTGGCCGGTGGTGATCATCCTCGTCGGCCTGTCGCTCCTGACCCGGGTCGGCTCACGCGGGACGGATGACCAGACGGTCAACGCCGCGGTCATGTGGTGGGGAACCCAGCGACGGAGCGCCTCGCAGGACTTCCAGGGCGGCAGCCTCAGTGCCGTGATGGGAGGCATCGACCTCGACCTGCGGCACGCGGGGATCGGGAGCAGGGCCGAGCTGTCGATCTTCACGCTCTGGGGCGGTGTCGAGGTCAAGGTCCCCCCGACCTGGCGCGTCGTCATCGGCGGGCTGCCTGTGCTGGCCGGGTGGGAGGACAAGACCGCCCCGCCGGACGACCCCGACGCCCCGGTCCTGACGATCCACGTCACGGCGATCATGGGCGGGCTCGAGGTCAGGAACTGAGCTCCTGGCCGGCGTGAGCGCGGTCAGTCGCCGTCGGTGCCGTACTCCCAGTGCCACGGCTCGAGGGGGCCGCTCCCACCGGGCTGCATGACCCGCGGGTGGTACCAGCCGTAGTCGGCACCGTGCTCGACCATCCAGCGGTAGTTCGGCGAGCTGAAGTCCCCGAGCCCCCCGAAGCCGCTGAAGTCGACAGCGATGCCCGCGCCGTGGTTGGAGCTGCCCGCGGGTGCCGCCAACGAGGGACGTGACTCGCGCAGCGCAGCCTGCTCGGCGAACGTGCGGTACGTGCTGACGACGTCGAGGTCGCGTCCGACGTCGACGCGGTACGCCTCGGCGAGCCGGTCGAGGGCCTCGGCTGCGTCGCACCGCAGGAGCTCTCCGGGTGCGGACTCAGGCTCGCAGAGGAGGGAGGTCGGGATCGCGCCGTTGGGTGCGGCCTCGACCGCGGCGACCTTCTGGGCCAGCTCGGCCGCGGCGGCGGCCTCGGCGGCCTCACGGGCCTGCGCCTCGGTGATCGCTGCGTCGGCGCTGGCCCGGACCTCGGCCGACAAGGACGAGACGAGCTCGGCCGCGGCCTCCATCCGATCGCTCACCTCGAGGTCCAGGAGCTCGACCGCGGTCTCCGGGTCGACGGGTGGCCCGACCACGGTCTGGTCCTCGTCAGCCTGCCCGGTGGAGTCCTGCACCGCGGCCGCCTCGGAGGCCCCTGACGCCGAGCGCTGCGGGCTGGGCGTCCGGGTGGCCGTGGACCGGGAGGTCGCCGGGGCCCGGCGTGCGGCGGCGAGGG
>NZ_JALPKN010000342.1 GCF_023630195.1 Actinotalea sp. C106
TCCCAGTCGAGCTCGAGGCGCGGCGGCACGGCGGCCTGGTCGGCATCGGCCCGCCCGGCCGACGCCGAACCGCTCGCGGAAGTCATCCGCTCACGGTAGCCCCGCCGCGCGGGGCGGGCTGCTCAGGCGCAGGTCGAGCCGGTCGGTGCATGCGGTCCGGCCGGGGGAGCACTGGTCACGCCCCGGCACGCCTCACCCGGGCAGGTCGCAGCTGCAGCCCGCGAGCTGCTGGACGAAGGTGTCGATCACCCGGCTCGGACCCAGCTGCCCACCAGGAGGCGTGTCGTCGGCGATCACCGCGAAGACCAGGGAACGGCCCGACGACGTCGTCACGGTGCCCGCGAGGGAGGTCACCCCGGGCAGGCTGCCGGTCTTGGCCCGGACGAGGCCGCTGGCGGGGGGCGAGCCGAACCGGCCCGCCAGGGTCCCCTGCCACCCGGCGACGGGCAGGTCGACCACGGCAGGCAGCAGGGCCGCGTTCTGCGGGTCGGCCGCGTGCAGCACGAGGTCCACCAGGAGCGCGGGGGGCAGCAGGGAGCCCTCTGCCAGCCCGCTCGTGTCCGCCAGGACGGCTCCGTCGGTGTCCAGCCCGAGCCGGACGAGCTCGGCGAGCACGGCCCGGGTGGCCCCCTGGAAGCTCGCGGGCAGCCCTCGCTCGAGGGCCACCATCCGGCCGAGGGCCTCGGTCACGGCGTTGTCCGAGGTGTGCAGCGCGTACCGGACGACCTCCCGCATCGGGGCCGACTCGACGGCGCCCACGGTCCGGGCCCCGGCGGGGACCGCCTCCCGCCCGACCGTCCCGGTGACGGCGATGCCCTGCTCGCGGAGCAGGGCTGCGAAGGTCTCCCCCGTGTGCAGCGAGGGATCGGCGTGCCGGGGCGGGTACGGCTCGTCGCGGGTCTTGGCGATGTTGACCGCGAGGGCGGTGACCGGGGCGACGTAGCCGAGGCGGATGACGTCCTCGTCCCAGCCGGGGGCTGCCTGCGGGCCCGAGAACAGCGTGTCGTCGACGCCGAGGGTGACCTCGGTGACGCCGGCGAGCCGCAGCTCGCGGGTCACCTCGACCGCGAGGTCGGCGAGCCCCGCGCGACCGTTGGTCGCCTCGGGGTCCCCCGCACCGGCGGCGAGCATGATGTCGCCACCGCCCACGAGCACGAGCCGGCCGCCCGCACCCTGCACCACGGAGGTCGTCAGGGTGGCGTCGGGCCCCAGGGCGCTGAGGGCCGCGGCCCCGGTGGCGACCTTGGCGGTCGAGGCAGGGGTGTGGGGCTGGTCGCCGTCGAGGTCCACCAGCACCTCGCCGGTGAGCTGGTCGGCCACGACGATGCCGACCGAGTCCCCCATCCAGACGTGGTCGGCGGCGGCCTCGGCGAGGGCCGTGAGCTCGGCGGCGTCGGGCACCGGGGCCGAGGGGTCCACCTCGTCCAGGACCGGCTCGAGCCCGGGAGCCTCGACGGCTCCGGGGACCGTCGGGAACGGAAGCGGAGGGTCGGGCACGGGCTCGAGGGTCACGAACCCCGGCACCACGTCGTAGGCGTCAGCCGTGAGGTACCCCCCGGCGCCGAGCACCAGGACGCCCGTGGCGACCCCCGCCGCGAGCGCTGCGCGCCGTGCCATCGGTCCTCCCTCTCACCATCGCCCCGGGTGGGACCGGGTCAGACTATTCTCCGAGTCGACGCGCATCGCGCCGACCCGCTGGGTGCGGGACCATGGTCCCGCCTGGCGTAACGTCACCCTTGCCCGCGCGCGGCCCCGCGCACGTGCTCCCGCACCGAACCGCCCGACCGACCGCCTCGTCCAGGCCCGGTGGTCGGCCACGAAGGAGAACCTGTGGAGTTCGACGTCACGATCGAGATCCCCAAGGGCCAGCGCAACAAGTACGAGGTCGACCACGAGACCGGTCGCATCCGTCTGGACCGCATGCTCTTCACGTCGACGCGCTACCCCGACGACTACGGGTTCATCGACGGGACCCTGGGCGAGGACGGCGACCCGCTCGACGCCCTGGTGCTGCTCGAGGAGCCGACCTTCCCGGGCTGCCTGATCCGCTGCCGCGCCCTGGGCATGTTCCGCATGCGCGACGAGGCCGGCGGTGACGACAAGGTGCTGTGCGTCCCGACGGGGGACCAGCGCGCCTCGTGGCGTCAGGACATCGACGACGTCAGCGAGTTCCACCGCCTCGAGATCCAGCACTTCTTCGAGGTCTACAAGGATCTCGAGCCGGGCAAGTCCGTCGAGGGCGCGCACTGGGTGGACCGTGCGGCGGCCGAGGCCGAGATCGAGCGCTCGCGCCAGCGTGCGATCGACGGGGGCCACCACTCCATCTGAGCCGCGACGCCGTCTGACCGGCGTCGCCTGAGCGACCTCGTCACCGTGCCCCGTCGGGCCCCTCAGGGGATCCGGCGGGGCACAGTCGTGCGGCGAGGGTCAGACGGGCGTCGCGGGCAGGTCAGGGACGACCGGCGTAGGGCATCGTCCCCGACCACCGGATCGCGGTGACCCGGACGTTGACGCCGCGCCGCGGAGCCTCGATCATCTGGCCGTTGCCCACGAACATCGCGACGTGACCGATGCTGCCCGGGTCCTTGCCGTTGCTGCCGTAGAAGATGAGGTCCCCCGGGCGCATGCTGTCGTAGCTGATCTTGCGGACCTGGCGGTACTGGTCACGCGAGGTGCGGTTGATGCCCAGCCCGGCATTGGCCCAGGCCTTCGAGGTCAGGCCCGAGCAGTCGTAGCCGTCGGGCCCGGTCCCGCCCCAGGCGTAGGCCTTGCCGACCTGGGTGAGCGCCCAGGCGACCGCGCTCTGCCCCTGCCCTGCTGAGCCCCGGGCCGAGCCCGTGCCCAGGCCGTAGGGGTCCGCTGCGGGTGGGATGGTCGGCGTGGGCGTCGGGGCCGGGGTGGCCGGTGGCGGGGTGGTCGGG
>NZ_JALPKN010000343.1 GCF_023630195.1 Actinotalea sp. C106
CGCTGCTGGTGGCCCGCTCCCACGCCCACGGGCTGCGCGCGGCCCAGAAGGCCGCGACCCATTGGGCCGCCGGCGCCACCCCACCCCTACAGCTGCTCGGCCTGCTCGTGGTGGCCGACGCCCCCGGGCGCCTGCCGCGCCCTCTGCGCGACCTGGCCGCGGTGGTCGGCGGGGGAGTGCCCCACCTGTGGCACCTGCCCTGGGTCGAGGACTGGCGCCTGGGCGAAGACCCCCACCTAGGCACCGCACCCCACCAGGTGCGGCGCGTCATCGGCGAGATCGCCGCACTCCTACCCCCGGGTCCCGCCCACAGCGGCACCAACCACCGAGAGGAACCCCGTTGAGCATCCTGACCACCCTGACCACCGTCGCCGTAGACGTGATGGCCGCCGTCCCGGACCCCGCACCGCGGCGCCCGCCAGGGATCGAGGGCTTCGACGCCATCCTGAGCTGGGCCAAGTGGGTCAGCCTGGCCGTGTGCCTGCTGGGGCTCTTCGCTGCTGGCGCGCTGATGGCGATCCAGTCCCGCCGCGGCGAGGGCGGCGAGCACGTCGGCAAGATCGGCATGGCCCTAGGCGGGGTCATCGTCATCTCCGCCGCGGGAGCGCTCGTCGGCTTCCTGGCCACCGCCTGAGCCATCACATGACGACAGACAGCAACGACCAGCCCAGCCCGTTCGCCCGGCCCGGCTTCATCGCCGCGGCCGTGGTCGTCACCCTGATCATCGTCGCCGGCATCATCCTGGCCATCACCAACGCCACCAGCGCCGACACCGACCCCGGCCCGGCACCCCAGACCGACGCGGCAACGACCACCCCGGTCCCCACGCCGACCGAGGAACCCGCGGGCACCACCACCGAGGCCAGCATCTGCGATCTCGGTGGCGCCGAGACCGGCACGGCCCGCCTGACAACGGCCCCGGACGTGGACGCCTGGGAGTACCAGGGCACGACCGCCTACCCCACCTCCCAGACCTTCGGCCCCGGCGCCACCAACGACACAGCCGGCTACCGCTACTGCTTCCAGCGCACACCCGAAGGGGCATTGCTGGCTGCGACGTACGCCCTTGCGGTCGGCTCAGATCAGGCCGTCGTACCGCAGTGGATCGAGTACTTCACCGCCCCAGGCCCCTACCGTGACCAGTTCCTTGAGCAGCCACCCGCCGATCGGGACTCGTCGAGCGTGCGTATGCGGGTCGCTGGGTTCCGTCTCCTATCCTACGAAGGAGACGCCGCGAGCGTCGACCTAGCGTTCGTTGCTTCGACCCAGGGCCAGACGATCAACGCCTCACTCGTCTACGACCTCGTCTGGAGTGATGGGGACTGGAAGATCGATACCTCATCCCCTGAGCCGGGCAGCTTCTCCACGATCCCGGACCTTGCCGGCTACGTCCCTTGGAGCGAGTGACGTGGCATGTTCGATGACCGAAGCTCTCCTCGATCCAGCCGGATGCGCGGGGGAACTTGCCACCGATGTGGCCAGTAGAGCCGCTGGTGACGCGGTCCAGAACATGGCCGCCTCGGTTCTCGAGGCCTTCACGACGGTGATCGCGTCGCTGGGGACCTTGTGGGTTCATGTGGGCACGCCCAACCTCACCGAGACAGAGGGCGGCTCGGCGATCAGCGCGGGGGACTCCGCAGCGAACTCGGCGGACATCACCACGGTGCTGGGGTACGCGACGTGGATCAGCTTGGCCGTGGCGGTCATCTCCTTGTTCGCCTTGGGTGCCTTGGTGGCCACGCGTCTGCGGGCGGGGGAGGGGATCGCGACGGTCGGTCGCCTGGGCATGGTCCTGGCGGCGGTGGTGCTGATCTCCGGGGCCAGTGCGCTGGTTGCGGGCGTGATGCCCACTGGGCCGGACGAGGCCGGTGGGGCGGTGCTGTTCTTGCAGTCGGGGCTGTGGTGGTACATGGGCGCGGCCGCGATCGCTTCGGTGATCATCGGTGGTGCGCGCATGGCCTGGGAGCAGCGCGCCGAGCACGGCCGCGAGACCGTCAAGGGCCTGCTCACCCTGGCGGTCGTGGCCAGCGCCGGGGTGACCGTGGTGGGGCTGTTGGTCGCGGCGTCGGACTCCTTCGCGGTGTGGCTGCTCAACGGCTCGCTGCAGTGCGACGTCACGGCGAGCTCGGCCTGCTTCGGGGACAACATGGTCGCGCTCCTGGCCTTGACCGCCGCGCCCGCGGGCTCGGCGCTGGGGCCCCTGCTCATCATCATCTTGGGGTTGGTCGCGGTCCTGGCTGCGGCGTTTCAGATCATGCTGATGGTCGCCCGCGGGGGCATGTTGGTGATCTTGGCGGGGATCTTGCCGCTGTCGGCGTCGTTCACGAACACCGAGATGGGCAAGAGCTGGTTCCGCAAGTGCATCGCGTGGCTGGTGGCGTTCATCCTCTACAAGCCTGCTGCGGCGATCGTGTACGCGGCGGCGTTCCAGCTCGTGGGCACCAGCACCGGCGCGCGGCGCCCCGGGACCTTCGGTGATGACGGCACGGGGCTGTTGTCGGTGCTGACCGGCCTGATGCTGATGGTCATCGCCTTGTTCGCGTTGCCGGCGCTGATGCGGTTCGTGACCCCAGCCGTGGGGGCGATGGCCGGCGCCGCTGGGGGCGGGGCCATGGCCGCCGGGGCACTGGCTGCTCTCCCCACCGGTGCGGCGTCCCTGGGCCGGATGGCCTCGGGCAGCGCGTCATCTGGCACCGCGGCAGGTTCGGGAACCTCCGGGGCGCCCGGCTCGCACGGACACAGCGCGTCCTCGGGCCCTTCGGGAAGCCAGAGCTCTGGGGGGACGGGGTCTGTCTCGAGCTCTCAAGCCGGTGGGTCCGGTGGGGGAGCAGCCACGCAGGGAGCCGCCGCGGCAGGCGGCGGGGGCGCTGCGAGCGGTGGCGGTGCAGCGGCGTCGGGCGCAGCCGCCTCGG
>NZ_JALPKN010000344.1 GCF_023630195.1 Actinotalea sp. C106
GTCGCCCCGGGCCGCGTCGTAGCCGGTGGGAGCGGCGGCGGGGATGCCGCGGGCCGGCTCGGGGACCACGCGTGCGCCGTGGGCTCGGGCGACCTCGGCCGTGCTGTCGCGGGAGCCGTTGTCGACGACGACCACCTCGAGGGGCGGGAGGGTCTGGGCGTCGAGCAGCGTGAGGCAGCGCTCGAGGGCGGGGGCGTCGTCCTTGGCGGGGATGACGACCGAGAGGGTCAGGGGCACGGGGCCATCCTGCCTCCTCGCGGTACCGCCCGGCCCTGCGGGGCCCGCGCACCCCATGTTCGTCTCGACAGGTCGCCGCGCTCGTGGTGTCCTGTGCCAACGCGGGCGCGGCTTCGCGCGCGCGAGTGGGCTGACGTCGAATATGCTCAGCATGCTGAGGATGTGAGTCGATCTCCCTGACGAGGCTGTCCGGTCCGGCGACGAGAGGTAGCACGTGTCCCCCACGACGGAGACCGTCGTTCTTCTGGACGACGACGGCGCGCGCATCGGCACCGCCGACAAGGCCTCCGTGCACACCGCGGACACCCAGCTCCACCTGGCCTTCAGCTGTCACGTGATCGACAGCGAGGGGCGTCTGCTCATGACGCGACGCGCGCTGAGCAAGAAGACCTGGCCCGGGGTGTGGACCAACTCGGTGTGCGGGCACCCCGGCCCGGACGAGTCCTTCGAGGACGCGATCCGGCGCCGCGCCGAGTTCGAGCTCGGGCTCACCGTGACCGACGTCGAGCTCGTGCTGCCGGACTTCCGCTACCGCGCGGTCGACGCCTCGGGCATCGTCGAGAACGAGATCTGCCCCGTGTACACGGCGCGGACCTGCGACGTCCCGCTCCCGAACCCGGACGAGGTCATGGACGTCGCGTGGATCCGGCCCGAGGACCTGCACCACGTGGTCGCCGTCGCGCACTGGGCCCTGAGCCCGTGGCTCGTCGAGCACGCCGCAGACCTGAGCCTCGCGATGCTGGCCGGGGACGCCGCGGCGCCCGCCCCACCGCCCGCGGGTCGACCATGACGATGACCGCCCCTCGGGCCGCGCAGGCCACCAGCCCGGACCAGCGGGTCGAGAGCCTGCTGCGCGAGGTGCTGGGCGGGGCGCGCGAGCAGGCAGGGGCCTTCGGGTCGGACTACCAGCGCCTGTGGTCGGAGATCGAGCGCAGCGTCTGCGGGGGCAAGAGGTTCCGCTCCTCGATCGTCCTGGGCACCCACCGGGCCCTGGGCGGCACCTCGCTCGAGGACGCCGTCCCGGTCGCGGCGGCCTTCGAGCTGCTGCACACGGCCTTCCTCATCCATGACGACCTCATCGACCGGGACACCGTGCGCCGCGGCGAACCCAACCTCGCGGCGACCATGCGGGCCTCCGCCCTGGCCACCGGGGCCGACGACGAGCGCGCCCAGCGCTGGTCGGAGGCCGCAGCCGTCCTCGCGGGGGACCTCGCGCTCAGCCGCGCGCACCGCCTGATCGCCGGTGTGGGGCTGTGCGCGCGTCGCCGCACCGCCCTGCTCGACCTCATGGACGAGACCCTGCTGATCTCGGCCGGCGGGGAGCTCGACGACACCGCCTTCGGCCTGGGCCTCGGCGCCCCGGGCCTGCGCGAGGCGCTGCTGGTCTGCGAGTCCAAGACCGCGATGTACTCCTTCCGCGCCCCCCTGCGGGCCGGCGCGATCGTCGCCGACGCGGGGGCCGACGTCCTGCGCGAGCTCGACCGCATCGGTCGGATGCTCGGCCGGGCCTTCCAGCTGGTCGACGACCTGCTGGGCGTCTTCGCCCCCGAGGAGCTGATCGGCAAGTCCAACGTGAGCGACCTGCGCGAGGGCAAGCTCACGGCCCTGGTGCTGCACGCCCGCACCCTGCCCGAGTGGTCCGAGATCGAGCCGGACTTCGGCCGGGCGGACCTCGACGCCACCACCGCGGACCGGTTGCGCGGCGCCCTCGCCCGCAGCGCGGCGCCCGGGCTGGTGGCCGACCACGTGCGGGCCGACCTCGAGAGCGTCCGCGCCTCGCTGGGGGTGCTGCCCCGTACGCTCGCCCCTGTGGTGGGTGCGGTGGTCGACCAGGTCGAGGGCTCCCTCGAGACGGTGCTGTCCCACGTCGAGGAGGCCCGGTGCCGCCGGTGAGCAGGCTCGACCTGTACGACGCCGTGGCCGAGCGTTCGGCGGACCTCGTGGTGCGCGAGTACTCGACCAGCTTCGGCCTCGCCACGCGCCTGCTCGACGCGCGCAGCCGCACCCACATCCGCAACGTCTACGCCCTGGTGCGCCTGGCCGACGAGGTGGTCGACGGCGCGACGGCCGAGGCTGGGGGCGACGTCACCACCGCGCGGCGGCTGCTCGACCGGCTCGAGGAGGAGACCCTCGAGGCCATCGAGGTCGGCTACAGCACCAACGTGCTGGTCCACGCCTACGCGCGCACGGCCCGCACGGCAGGGTTCGGGGCCGATCTGACGGTGCCCTTCTTCGCCTCGATGCGCATGGACCTGGAGCAGACGGCGCACGACGCCGCGAGCCTGGCCGCGTACATCTACGGCAGCGCCGAGGTGGTCGGGCTGATGTGCCTGCGCGTGTTCCTCCTCGACGAGCCGGCGGCGGCCCGCGACGCTCGCTACGCCGACCTGACCCCGGGGGCCCGGGCCCTGGGCGCCGCCTTCCAGAAGATCAACTTCCTGCGGGACCTCGCCGACGACGCCGACCGCCTCGGTCGCAGCTACTTCGTCGACGTCGACCCCGCCCACCTGACCGAGGAGCAGAAGGCCCAGATCTTGGCTGACATCGACACCGACCTGAGGGTCGCCGCCACCGCCCTGCCCCAGCTGCCCCGGCCCGCGCGCCGCGCCGTCGGCGTCGCCTACGGACTGTTCGCCGAGCTGACCCGCCGCCTCGAGGCCACCCCGGCCACCG
>NZ_JALPKN010000345.1 GCF_023630195.1 Actinotalea sp. C106
CTCCGACTTGCCCGCCGCCCACTGACGGGGGCCGGCCGCGGCCGGGCGGGGTCGATCTCAGGCGATCGTGGTGAGCAGGTCGCGGCATGCCTCCTCGCAGGCGCGGCAGGCCTCGGCGCACACCCGGCAGTGGTCGTGCATCTCGCCGTGCCGGCTGCACTCGTCTCCGCAGGCTCGGCAGGCGGCGATGCAGGCCTGGAGTTGCGTCCTGAGAATGTTCAGGTCGACCTCCGTCTGGCGGGACAGGATGCGTGCGGTCGCACCGCAGCTGTCCGCGCAGTCGAGGTTGGTGCGGATGCACCTGCGCAGGTCGGTGACCTTCTCCTCCGCCAGGCAGGCGTCGGCGCAGGCTGTGCAGGTCTGGGAGCACTCCACCAGTGCGTCGACGGCGCTGCTCAGGAGGCGCCGGTCCAGGTCGGTCGTGGCGGGGTGGGTCGAGATCATCGCTGCGGACGACATGGTGCGCTCCTCGTCTCCGGTGGGCGGCAGCCGTGCGGGGACGGCCGCGTCATACCCTCGACGTTACGAACGGAACGTGACGGGCGCACCCGGACGGCCCCGGCCGGGCCTCGCGGGACGTCGTCGGGCGCGGAGAGGTGTCGGATGCACTCGGTGCACCGTTGCACTCGGTGCACCGACCTGCCTAGTATGCGCCGTGCCCTCGAGTCATCCCACCACTGATCGGCGCGCTGCCCTCAAGGAGCGTCACCGGCGGGACATCGTCGCGGCCGCTGCGGCGCTGCTCGAGGAGACCGGTGGGCTCAACTTCACCATCGAGGACCTCGCGGCGCGGGCCGACGTCTCGCGCCGGACCGTCTTCAACCACTTCGCGTCGTTGAGCGACGTCCTGGCCGCCGTCTTCGACGACGTCATGGGTGGGCTCCTCGCCTGCTACCAGGCGCAGGCCCCCCTCGACGCGGGCGGACGTGCGTGGGCCGGGGTCGACGCGGTCTTCGACGAGCTCGCCGCCGCGTTGCGGGCCACCGACCTGGTGCCGTCGATGTCCTACCTCACGCGGTCCCTGATCGGGGAGAAGGAGCGCTCGCCCTGGCTCGACGGTGTGCTCCTGCGTGTCCTCGAGGATGGTGGTCTGCGCCTCGCCGCAGCCATGCGGGAGCGACGCCCGCGTGTGGACCCGCTCGAGATCGACCTGCTGGTCAACACGGTGATCCATGGGGTCCTGGTCGTGCACCGTCACTGGTACGAGGCCACCGACGCGGCCGACGACGACGCCTCGCGCGTGGTGTGGTCCGGCCTGGTCGAGCGCTTCCTGAGCCGTCTTCGCGCGGGGTACGGCCCCGATCCTGGCCCCTCCTGACCGGTACCGCCCGTCTCCACCCATCCCCCCTGCACCACCCGGCTCCGCCCCTTCCACGCACCTCGAAAGGTCGCCATGGCTGAGATCCTGTTCCGACTCGGACGCCTCGCGGCGCGGCGTGCCCGCCTCGTGGTCGCCGCCTGGGTCGCCGTCCTCGCCCTCGCCGGGGTCGCCTTCGCCGTCGGCGGCGGCACCCTGACCACGGCGCTCACGATCCCCAACACCCCGACCGCCGAGGTCACCGACCAGCTCGAGGCGGAGTTCCCGTCGGCAGCAGGTGGCACCGGCACCGTGGTCCTCAGCACCGAAGACGGCTCCGAGCTCACGGAGGCCCAGCGCGAGGAGCTGAGCCCCTGGCTCGCCGAGGTCACCGAGGTCGACGGCGTCGAGGGGGTCATCGACCCCTTCCAGACCGAGGCCGAGCGGGCTGAGCAGCAGCAGGCCCTCGAGGCAGGACAGGCGCAGATCGAGGACGGGCGCGCCCAGATCGAGCAGGGCCGCGCGCAGATCGAGGACGGTGCGGCCCAGCTCGAGGCCGGCCGGGCGCAGCTCGACGCGGCACGGGCCGAGCTCGAGCAGGGACAGGCCCAGCTGGACGCCGCGCGTGAGCAGGCCGAGGCGGCCGGAGCGATCGACCAGGCGGCCCCCCAGCTCGACGCCCAGCAGGCCGAGATCGACGCCGGCCTGGCCCAGCTCGAGGAGCAGCAGGCCGTGCTCGAGGCCCAGGAGGCCGAGCTCGAGGCCGGGCGCGCCGAGCTCGAGGAGCAGGCGGCCGCGCTCGAGGAGCAGGCCACCGAGGCCGAGCTGGGCGCCGAGCTCCTCGAGACGGCGGCCGAGATCCGCCTCGTCTCCGAGGACGGCAGCGCCGCGATCGCCAACCTCTCGTTCTCCGAGAGCCAGTTCGAGATCACCCAGGAGACCAAGGACGAGGTCATGGAGGTGCTCGGGGCCCCGCCGGTCGACGGCGTGGAGTCCAGCTTCGGGGCCGACATCGCCACCGCCACACCCGAGCTCCTCGGCGTGGGCGAGGCCGTCGGCGTCGTCGTCGCCGCGATCGTCCTGCTCGTCATGCTCGGCACCCTGATCGGCGCCGGGCTGCCCATCCTCACGGCGCTGATCGGCGTGGGCATCGGGGCCCTCGGCGCCCTGTCCCTCTCGGGCGTGGTCGAGATGGTCTCGGTGACCCCCGTGCTCGGTCTGATGCTCGGGCTGGCGGTCGGGATCGACTACTCCCTGTTCATCATCAACCGGCACCGGCGTCAGCTGAAGCAGGGCTACGACGTCGAGGAGTCCATCGGCCTGGCCAACGGGACCTCGGGCAACGCGGTGGTCTTCGCCGGCGCGACGGTCCTCATCGCACTGCTCGGGCTCAACATCACGGGCATCCCGTTCCTGGGCCTCATGGGCACCGTCGCCGCGTTCTGCGTGGCGATCGCCGTGATGATCGCGGTCACGATGACCCCGGCGCTGCTCTCCCTGGTCGGGCGGCGCATCCTCAGCACGAAGGAGCGGGCTGCCCTGGCCGGCGCGGCGGGCACCCCCGGTGCGGCGGGCGCGGCCGCACCGTCGCCGGTGGCCGCGG
>NZ_JALPKN010000346.1 GCF_023630195.1 Actinotalea sp. C106
GCCTCCGACTTGCGCGAGCTGAGCAGGGCGCACCTCAGCACCCCCCGACGCCCCCGGCGCCGCCCGCACAGGACGGTGCCGGGGGCGTCGTCGTGCGCGCGGGTGGTGAGAGCCCTCGACGGGTCCGCGCCGCAGGGCCTCAGACGATCGCGCGGCGCTCGCGCATGTCGAGGTCGAGCAGGACCCGCGTCCCGCCTCCCTCGCGGGCCGACCACCCGATCGACCCGCCGAGCTCGTTGCGGACCAGCGTCTCGACGATCTGCGTGCCGAGGCCCGTCATGGGGCCGCTCGCTCCCCCGGCCAGCCCCACCCCGTCGTCGTCGATGACCACGTGCAGGTGCTGGCCGCTGCGCTCGGCGACGATCTCGACCGTGCCGGCCTCGCGTCCGACGAAACCGTGCTCGACGGCGTTGGTCACGAGCTCGGTGAGGATCAGCGCCAAGGCCGTCGCCCCCTCGGCCGGGACCATGCCGAAGGTCCCCGTCCTCACGGTGCGCACCGAGGCACCCGCCGAGGCGACGTCGGCCACGAGCCGCAGGCTGCGGTCCACGAGGCTGTCGAAGTCCACGGTCTCGTCGAGGGTCTGCGAGAGGGTCTCGTGGACCAGGGCGATGGTCGTGACGCGGCGCATCGCCTCGTCCAGGGCATCCTTGGCCTCGGGCGAGGTCATCCGCCGGCCCTGCAGACGCAGCAGGGCCGCGACGGTCTGCAGGTTGTTCTTCACCCGGTGGTGGATCTCCCGGATGGTCGCGTCCTTGGTGATGAGCTCACGCTCGCGGCGCCGCAGCTCGGAGACGTCGCGGCACAGCAGCACCGCACCGATGCGCTGCCCGTCCTCGGTCATCGGCACCGCGCGCAGCGACAGGCACACCCCGCGAGCCTCGAGGTCGGTGCGCCACGGAGCCCTGCCCATGACCACCAGGGGCAGGGACTCGTCCATCGCGGTGCTGTCCTCGAGCAGGTCGGTCGTGACCTCCGCGAGAGACCTGCCCACGAGGGAACCGAGGACGCCGAAGCGGTGGAAGCAGCTCAGGGCGTTGGGGCTCGCGTAGAGGACCTCGCCCTCGGAGTTGAGCCGGATCAGCCCGTCGCCCACCCGCGGCGCCCCACGACGCGGACCGGTCGGGGCGTTGGGGGCCGGGAACTCGCCCCGGGAGATCATCGCGACCAGGTCGTCGGCGGCCTCGACGTAGTTGAGCTCGAGCCTGCTCGGGGTGCGGGCACCGCCCAGGTTCGTCTGCCGGGCGACCACCGCGACGGGCCGTCCGGCGTGCACCACGGGCACCGCCTCCTCGCGCACCGCGTACGTGCCGAACCAGCGGGGCTCGCGCGAACGCTGGATCGAGACGTCGGCAAGGGCACGCTCGAGCTGAGGGCGCTGCCCCTCGGGGGCGCTGCTGCCGACGATGTCGTCGTAGTGGACGGTCGCCCCTGTCGAGGGCCGTGCCTGGGAGACCGCGACGAAGTCCCCCGAGCGCGTCGGCAACCACAGCACGAGGTCGGCGAAGGCCAGGTCGGAGATCAGCTGCCAGTCGCCGACCAGGAGGTGGAGCCACTCGACGTCGGCAGGGGCGAGGTCGGCGTGGCGGGAGACCAGATCACTCAAGGTGGACACCCTGCGAGCCTAGGCGCAGGACGCGCACCGACCCGCCCGGACGACGGCGCAGCGCACCGCGTCGCCGCTTGTTAACCTCGACCTACTCTTCCCCACCCTCGGAGGCTCCGGTGCACGTGTCCGTCCAGACCACCTACGACGCCGGGACCGACGCCGTGGCCGCGATGCTCGCCGACGAGGAGTTCGTGGCCACCAAGGTCCGGGCCACCGGGGCGACGTCGCAGCAGGTGGACGTGGTCGGCACCAGCGCCGAGGCCTTCACCGTGACCACCCGCCGGCACATGCCGTCGACCGACATCCCCGCGCAGTTCCGCTCCGTGATCGGGGCGAGCGTCGAGGTGCGTCAGGTCGAGGCCTGGGAGGGCCCCGAGCGGGGGGGCGCCGAGGGACCGTGGTGGTCGAGATCACCGGGGCACCGGTACGGCTCTCCGGGACCATGCGCCTGGTCGAAGAGGCCGACGGCACCACGACACACCACGTCGAGGGCGAGCTCAAGGCCTCGGTGCCGCTCTTCGCCTCGGCCGTCGAGCAGGCGACAGCCGGGGGCATCCGTGAGGCCTTCGCGGCCGAGGGCCGCGCCGGGGCCACCTGGCTCGCGCGCTGACCCGGTGAGCCCGGTCGAGCGTCCCGGTCGTCACGCGCCCACCCTCGAGGAGGTCGCCGAGCACGCCGGGGTGTCGCGCTCGACGGCCTCGCGCGCGATCAACGGCGGGCTGCGGGTGAGCCCCGAGGCGCAGACCGCTGTCGACCGCGCGATCGTCGCCCTCGGCTACTCCCCGAACCGCGCCGCGCGCAGCCTCGTCACCCGCCGCACCGACTCGATCGCCCTCGTGGTGCCCGAACCCGACGAGCGCGTGCTCTCCGACCCGTACTTCGCACGGACCCTGCAGGGGCTCAGCGCGGCCCTGTCCGAGACCGAGATCCAGCTCGTCCTGATCATCGCGCGGCGCGACGACAGCACCCAGCGCACCGCCCGCTACCTGCGCAACCAGCACGTCGACGGCGCCGTGGTCGTCTCCCACCACCGGGACGACTCCCTCGAGGAGGTGCTCGCCGGCTCCCGTCTTCCGTGCGTGTTCGTGGGGCGCCCGTGGCAGTCCCCCGAGACCATCCAGTACGTCGACGTCGACAACGTCCTCGGCGGGCGCCGCGCCACCGAGTACCTCGTGCAGGTCGGCTGCCGCCGGGTCGGCACCATCGCGGGGCCGCTCGACATGGCCGCCGGGGTCGACCGGCTCGCCGGCTGGCGCGAGGCCCTCGCCG
>NZ_JALPKN010000347.1 GCF_023630195.1 Actinotalea sp. C106
GGCCTCCGACTTAGGCTGGCGCGGTGGGACGGCGGGGGGCCGGTCGGCCACGGCGAGATGGTGGCGGCGGACCCACGCGAGGGCCCGGACGTCGGCGGTCGCGAGGTCGAGGCTCTGCCCGTCGAGGGTCAGCCGCACCGAGCCCGCGTCGGGTCGGTAGGCGCCGCTCAGGCAGCGCAGGAGGGTGGTGCGCCCGGAGCCGGGCCCGCCGGCGACGACGGTGAGCGACCCGGGCAGCACCCGCACCCCCACGCCGTCCAGGGCGCGGACCCTGCCGCCCTCGAAGGTCTTGGCCACCCCGTCCGCGGCGAGGACCGCCGTGCCGGCGCTCATGCGAGCCTGCTCGAGATGAGCAGCTGCGTGTAGGGGTGCTGCGGGTCCTCGAGCACCTGGTCGGTCAGCCCGTGCTCGACCACCCGCCCGTGGTGCAGGACGACCACCCGGTCGGCGAGCACCTCGACCACCCCCAGGTCGTGGGAGACGACGACGGTGGCCGCCCCGAGCCGGTCCGCGACGTCCTGCACGGCCTCGAGCAGACCGGCCTGCACCGACGGGTCCAGCCCGGTCGTGGGCTCGTCGAGCAGCAGGACCGAGGGCGGCTCCACGAGGGCCCTGGCCAGCTGCACCCGCTGCTTCATCCCGCCCGAGAACGTCGACAGCGCGTCCTGGTGCCGTGCGGCGGGGATGTCGAGCGCGGTGAGCAGCGCCGCGACCCGCTCGCGCACCTGCGCGAGGTCCCGGACCCCGGTGTGCAGCAACCGCTCGGCGACGTTGGACTCTGCAGCCAGCGCCGGGGAGAGCCCTGCTGCCAGGGCGTTCTGGTGGACCATGACCACCGCGGAGCGCCGCAGCTCGCTGCGGGGGGTCCTCGAGGTGAGCAGGTCCCCGTACCCGAGGACCTCGACCTGGCCGCGGTCGGGGGTCTCGTCCAGGTGCAACGAGCGGAGCAGGGTCGTCTTGCCCGAGCCGGACTCGCCGACGACGCCGAGGACCTCCCCGGCGCCGACCTCGAAGGACACCTCGTGGACGGCGACCACGGTCCCGCAGCTCGGGCAGGCACTGGTGCCGGCCGCGTGCCCCGTGAGGTCGGCGCACCGCCGGCACCCCGGCCCGAAGGACCTGCTCAGGCCGCGCACCTGCAGCACGGGGGGCGGGGGCAGCAGGGAGGCCCGAGGACGGGCGGCTGGCGCGAGGGCGAGGATCGGTGCGGTGGTCACGAGGCCCTCCTGGTCCGGCACGCGTCGACGTCGCTGCAGCACCAGGCACCGGTGCCGTCCACCACCCCGAGCTCGAACCTGCTCGCCGTCGGCACCCGGTACGACGTCGTGCTCCCGCAGCGCTCGCACGGCGCGTCGGCAGGTTCGGGGCGCAGGGGGCGGTCGTCGAAGGCCAGCGGCAGCACCCGCGTGTACGGGGGCAGCGCGGTGACCCGTGCGCGGCGGCCGGCCCCCAGCAGGATCGGGTGCGGCAGCCGGTCCAGGCGCAGCACGTCGAACCGGGGGATCGGGCTCGGGCTCATCAGCGTCCGGACAGGCACCTGGCCCGCGGCGGGCTCGCGACCCGAGACCAGGACCGGGTGGTCGGCCCCGGTCCTGGAGGCGCCGTGCCGGGCCTCGTCGTCGTACAGGTCGAGCCAGGCCGGGGTGTAGTCGCCGTCGGCGTGGTGACGCATCGCGGTGACCTCGTCCGGGACCACCCGACGCAGGGGCTCGGGGTGCGGCACCTGCAGGACCAGCAGCTGGTCGGGCCGCATCGGGGTCTCGGGGATGCGGTGACGGCTCTGGACGATGGTCGCCTCGGCGGTCGAGGTCGTCTGGGCGCACCCCGCGCTCGTGGTGATCAGGCGGCGCATGGCCGCGCCGTTGACCGAGGCGTCCGAGCCCTGGTCGATGACCTTCACGACGTCCTGCGGGCCGACGAGCGAGAGGGTGACCTGGAGGCCGCCGCTGCCCCAGCCTCGGGCGACGGGCATCTCGCGCGAGGCGAACGGCACCTGACGGCCCGGCATCGCGAGGGCCTTGAGCAGCGCCCGGCGCACGTGGCGCTTGGTGGTCTCGTCGAGGTAGGCGAAGGACTGCGTCCGCCCGTGCTCGGCGGCGAGCGCGGCCACGGTCGAGGGCGGGTGGGCAGGTGGGGGCGGGCTCATGGGCGGCGGGCTGACGGGCGGCGCGCTCATCGGGTGGGCTCCTCGGGGACGGGGCGGGCCTGGGCCAGGTAGGAGGCGAAGCTCGCGTAGTGCGGCAGGCGCAGGTGCTCGACGAAGCCGTTGGTCGCCGCGCCGTCGGTCGCGGCGAGGACCGTCTGGGTGTCCAGGGTCAGGCGGGCCGCCGCCTCGTCCCCGCCCTGCAGCGCGCCGTCGAGCAGGGCCAGGGCGATGACGCGCCGCTCGTTGGCACCGAGGGACCCGCCCCAGCCCACGGCGAACCCGGGCAGGCCGTCGACCTCGGCGTCCACGACGGCCTCGGCCTCGGCGACAGGCACCTCGGCGACACGGCAGGCCACGCCGGTGCGCGGATGCGGCACCCGCAGGTCGGCGACCGAGGTGGTGCCCTCCACGAGGACCGCCTCGCGCCGCTCGGCGAGGACCAGCGAGGCGAGGGAGACCAGGGAGGCGGTCTCGGCCCGGGCCAGGACGCCGAGGCGGGTCTCGCGGCTGAACGGGGCGACCAGCACCGAGCGCGCAGGGTCGGCGCCGTCCGCGGTCGCCTCGGTGGCGATCACCGGGACGCCGCGCAGCAGGTCCCGCACCCGACCGGTCGCGGCGCGCGAGGGGGCGTCGCCCCTGCCGTCACCCGGCTCGGTCAGGGCCGGCTGCTCGGCGGCGCCGGGGGCCTCGTCCGCC
>NZ_JALPKN010000348.1 GCF_023630195.1 Actinotalea sp. C106
AGCGCGTGCTCGACGCCCTCTCCGACCCCGCAGGCACCGACCCCGCAGGCACCGACCCCGAGCCGACCGACCCCGAGGAGCAGTGATGGGCACCGAGGCCCCCGAGGCCGTCCCGGGCCTGCGCCCCCGGCTCGCGCGCAGCCGCGCCGAGCTCGCCGCGCTGCTCACCACCAGCCCCGGCCGCCGTCGGGCCGTGGTGATGACGATGGGCGCCCTGCACGAGGGGCACCTCTCCCTGGTCCGGGCCGCCCGCGAGCACGCCGACCAGGTGGTCGTCACCATCTTCGTCAACCCGCTGCAGTTCGGCGCGGGGGAGGACCTCGACCGCTACCCGCGGGACCTCGAGCGGGATCTGGACCTGCTGAGCACGGTCGGGGTGGACGTGGTCTTCGCCCCCGGCGTCGGGGAGATCTACCCGCAGGGCGAGCCCGTGGTGCGGGTCGCGGCGGGGCGCCTCGGGGAGCGGCTGGAGGGGGCGCACCGTCCCGGCCACTTCGACGGAATGCTCACCGTGGTGCTCAAGCTGCTGCACCTGGTGCGGCCCCAGGTCGCCCTCTTCGGCCAGAAGGACGCCCAGCAGCTCATCGCCGTGCGCCGCATGGTGCGCGACCTCGACGTCGACGTCGAGGTCGTCGCCGGTCCGACCGTGCGTGACGCCGACGGGCTGGCCCTGTCCTCGCGGAACGCCTACCTCAGCCCGGAACACCGAGGGGCCGCCCTGGCGTTGTCCCAGGCACTGGACCGGGCCGCGACCGTGGCACGGGACGGGGCAGCGGCCGAGGCCGTCCGTGCCGAGGCCGAGCGGGTGCTCGGGGCTCAGGCCGCCGTCGTGGTCGACTACGTGGCCCTGGTGGACCCTGTGACCGCCGAGGACGTCGCGACAGACCACGAGGGCGAGGCGGTGCTCGTGCTCGCGGCCCGGGTCGGGGGCACCCGGCTGATCGACAACGCACGGGTCACCGTGGGCCGGTCGCAGGACCGGACGAGCGAGGGGACGAGATGAGCGCCAGCACCTGGCAGCGGACCATGATGGTCGGCAAGATCCACCGCGCGACGGTCACCGCGGCCGACCTGCACTACGTCGGCTCGGTCACGGTCGACACGGCCCTGCTCGAGGCCGCGGACATCCTGCCCGGCCAGCAGGTCGACGTCGTGGACGTCACCAACGGGTCCCGGCTGACCACCTACGCGCTGGCCGGGGAGCGCGGCTCGGGCACGGTCTGCATCAACGGGGCCGCGGCCCACCTCGTGGACCCGGGCGACCTCGTCATCCTCATCGCGTACGCCGCGATGCCCGACGCCGAGGCCCGGACCTACTCCCCGCGCGTGGTCCACGTCGACGACCGGAACGCGATCGTCGAGCTCGGCGAGGACCCAGGCACCCCACCTCCGGGCCCAGGGCTCCAGACGCAGGCCCTGGCCTGGACCGAGAGCCGGTGAGGCTCGCCCGTCGGCTCGCGGCCCCGGAGGCCGGCTGGACCGCTGAGGCCGACGTCGTCGTCGTCGGGTCGGGCATCGCAGGGCTCACCGCCGCGCTCCGCCTGCGCACGCGGGTGCCGAAGGTGCTGCTGGTGACCAAGGGGGCCCTCGCCTCGGGCTCGACCGTCTGGGCCCAGGGCGGGATCGCGGCCGCCCTGGATCCCACCGACTCCCCGGCGGCCCACCTCACCGACACCCTCACGGCCGGCGCCGAGGTGTGCGACCCCGTGGCTGTCGAGGTGCTCGTGACCGAGGGCCCTGCCCGGGTGCGCGAGCTCGTGGCCCTCGGCGCGGACTTCGACACCGGGGCCGACGGCGCGCTGTCCCTCACCCGCGAGGGCGGGCACGGCGCCGACCGCATCGCCCACGCGGGCGGGGACGCCACCGGGGCCGAGATCTCCCGAGCACTGGTGGCCCAGCTCGAGGCCGTGCGGGAGGACCCCGGCATCGAGGTGATCGAGCACGCGCTGGTCCTGGACCTGCTCACGGCAGCCCCTGGGCCCGACGGCGAGCCGGGGCCAGTGTGCGGGGTGACCCTGCACGTCATCGGTGAGGGCACGCGGGACGGCGTGGGGGCGGTCCTCGGCAAGGCCGTGGTGCTCGCCACGGGGGGCATCGGCCAGGTCTACCCGTCCTCGACGAACCCGGCCCAGGCGACCGGGGACGGTCTCGCCGCCGCGCTGCGTGCGGGGGCCGAGGTCGGCGACGTCGAGTTCGTGCAGTTCCACCCGACCGTGCTGTGGCTCGGGGCCGGGGTCAAGGGCCAGCTCGCGCTGATCTCCGAGGCGGTGCGCGGCGAGGGCGCGATGCTGCTGGACACCGACGGGGTGCGCTTCATGCCCGAGGTGCACCCTCTGGCCGAGCTCGCCCCGCGGGACGTGGTCGCCCATGCGATCGTGCGGCGGATGGCCGCGACCGGCTCGGACCACGTGTACCTCGACGCCCGGCACCTGGGTGTGGAGTTCCTGCGGCGGCGCTTCCCGACCATCGGCGAGCGGCTGCTGGCCGAGGGCATCGACCTCACGACCGACCTGGTGCCCGTGGCCCCCGCGCAGCACTACCACTCGGGGGGCGTGGTCACGGACCTGGTGGGGCGGTCGAGCATCGAGGGCCTGTACGCCGTCGGCGAGGTCGCCTGCACGGGGGTGCACGGGGCGAACCGCCTCGCGTCGAACTCGCTGCTCGAGGGGTTGGTCTTCGCCCGGCGCGCGGCCGACGACGTCGCGGCCCGGGTCGCCGACGGCGGTCTGGTCCAGCACGAGCCGGTCGAGCGGGCCGGGGAGCCTGCCCTCGTCGCGGCGACGGCG
>NZ_JALPKN010000349.1 GCF_023630195.1 Actinotalea sp. C106
CCTGGAGCCGCCGGCACATGCCGTAGCGCCGCGGTCCGGGCCGCGGGCCGGTCGCGCTGACGGCGGCCCCGGCCAGGTGCGTCGGATCGGCCCCCGCCAGCCCTGCGAGGGCCTCGACGGTCGACGCGGTCGAGGCCTCGACGCCGTCATGGACGATCTGCTGCCACTGCGGCACCCGAGAGCTCACGAGCCGGGCGGCAGCGCCGTGCAGCTCACCCAGTCCCGCCCCGCCCTCGCGCTCGACCCGCTCGCGCAGGGCCGCGTACCCCTCGAGGGCCAGGTCCCGCCGCGCCCGGGCCGCTGCCGCGACCACGTCGTCGTCCTCGGCGCCCTCGTCCTGGACCGGCAGGGTGACGGCCTCGCGGTAGCGCTCCGGGTCGGCGAGCACCGCGGGCGGGAAGGTCAGCACCGCGTCCCCGGCCTCGGGCAGCCCCGCGTTGGACATGACGACGACGAGGTCCAGCCCGCCGTCGTTGACCAACCGGTGCACGACCCCGGGGCTGAACCACACCACGACCCCGGCCTCGAGCGGCGTCTCGGTGAACCCCTCGGCGCTCAGGGTCTGCACGGACCCGGTGCCGCCGAGCACGACGTACCCCTCGCTCGAGGCGGTGTGCAGGTGCGGGGTCCCGCTGCCGACCAGCCCCGCGCCGTCGGGGGCCGGCCAGTCGTAGACCCGCAGCCGGCTGACCGAGGTGCGGCCCGGGAAGGGCAGCGGTGCACCGGTGCCACCCATCGGCTCAGCCCTCGCGACCGGCGGACCAGGCCGCGAGCGCCGCGCGCCCCAGCCCGGCGAGCTCCTCGCCCCGCTCGGGGTCGGCCGCACCGTCGGCGATGACCACCGCGTAGCGGAAGGTCAGCTCGGCATGGGGCGGGAAGGGCACCTCCTCGCTGAAGAACGGCGCCGGGTTGACCCCCGCGAACCACTCGTTGCGCATGAACCACTGCGGCGGGTGCTGCGGGTTGGCCGTGTCGTCGACCATGACGAGGGTCGAGTGCCGGGCGGTCTCGTCGTGCTGCCCGGTGAAGCCCATCCACTCGGCCGTGGTCCCGCGCACCTCCTCGCCGCCCGCATGACCCGGGGCAAGGATCGTGCCGCCGGTGAAGGACCGGGGCCCGCGCCAGAAGAGCCCGCCGTACCCGGCGTTCTCCCGTCCCTTGGTGGTGGGCGAACCGATGTCGAGGTCCTCCTCGCTCACGTTGCGCAGGGTCGAGGAGAAGGTCAGCACCCACACGTCCTCGGTCGGGGCCGTGACGCCGAAGGCCCGCTGCTCGACGACGACGGCGGTGCCGACCTCGCGCCCCTCGGTGGGCTGGGTGTGCCACACGAGGTCGTGCGCGACGTGCACGCCGTCCTGGTCGACCTCGAGGGCGGTGAAGCGCTCGTGGTCCATCGAGCCGTCGTTGTCGAGCTGGACGTACCCCTGCCCGTGCACGTAGTTGGGCCCGCCCCAGAAGTTGTGCGGCCCCACGTTCGGCAGGGACCACGCGATGCCCTTGTGCCACACGTGGTCGTGCGGGCGGAACAGGCTGACCAGGTCCCCGCCCAGGGTGTGCAAGGGGTGGAAGTAGGGCCGCGGGGACTCGAGCTGGACGTCGTCGGGCTCGTAGACGTAGGTGAGCAGCGGCTGCCCGTCGCAGGAGACCTGTACCGAGCGGTCGAGGTCGTGCCGGACGGTCAGGTGACGGGCGGTCGCGTCGGAGCCCTGGTGGTCGGTCGCACTCATCGGTGGTCCCCCTCGGTGGTGGTCGGCTGTCCGTCGGTCTCAGATCCCTGCGCCCAGGGCGCCCCCGTCCCGTCCATCCTGGAGTGGAACGGGTGCCCGGGCCCGATCTCACCGCGGCGCACGGTGCGCCCGGTGAAGGCCGAGGCGTAGATCGCGGCGACGAGCTCGAGGGTGTCCCGGGCCTCGCGCAGGGTGACGGGCAGCGGTGTGCCGGCGTCGAGGGCGTCGAGAAGTACCCCCACCTGCCCCGTGTGGCTGCTCGACGGCGCGTCCGGGTCCGGCACCCAGTGCTCGGCCACCTGCTCGCTGCCGGGGGCCGGGGTGAAGGTCCAGTCGGCGTCGGTGTAGCCGTACAGGTGGTCGACCTCGAGGGTCGCGTGCTCGGTGTCGATGCGCAGCGACGAGGTCTCGCGAGGGGAGACGAGCGAGTTCACGATCGTCGCGAGCGTCCCGTCGGCGAAACGGACCAGAGCGGTCGAGACGTCCTCCGTCTCGGTGTCCCGGGCCTGGCGCCCGGCCATCGCAATGACCTCCTCCCAGGGCCCGAGCAGGGCGAGGAAGAGATCGATCTGGTGGATGCCGTGCCCCATGGTCGGTCCGCCGCCCTCGATCTCCCACTTCCCGCGCCACGGGACGGCGAAGTAGTCCGGCGCGCGAAACCACAACGTGTTGCAGGTCGCGACCAACGGCCGGCCCAGCACGCCGTCGGCCAGGAGGCGGCGTGCGCGCTCGGCCCCCGCCCCGAAGCGGTGCTGGAAGACGACCGCGACGTCGACCCCGGTGCGGTCGCTCACGGCGAGCAGCTCGTCGACCTCGGCCAGGCTCAGCGCGGGGGGCTTCTCGAGGAGCACGGGCACCCCGGCCTCGAGGCACTGCACCGCGAGGGGCACGTGCGAGCCGGGCGGGGTGCAGATGTGCGCGAGGTCGGGCGGGCCGTCCTCACCACCCACCAGCGCGGCGGCCAGGTCGGTGCCCCAGCTCGCCAGGCCGTGCCGCTCGGCGAACTCCTGGGCCCGGCCCGCGTCGAGGTCCACCCCGTGCCCCACGACGGC
>NZ_JALPKN010000034.1 GCF_023630195.1 Actinotalea sp. C106
CGCTCGCGTCCCCGGGGAGGTCGAAGCCGGGTGGGCCGAACCCGGCCGGGTCGGGTCCGGCGGGCGCGAGCTGGTCCGTGCCGTCCCCGTCCGCGCGCCACGGGATCCCCACCTGGTCGAGCCAGGCCGTGAGGCCGGTCCGGGAGAGGGCGCGCAGCTTCCACGGACGGCGTGCCGCGGAGGCGGTCGCCAGGCTCTCGGTCGCGACGGTGCGACCTGCCGAGATGAACACCGCGTCGTCGGCCATCTCGTCGAGCTCCACCAGGACGTGGCTCGAGACGAGGACCGTCCTGCCCTGCGCGGCCAGCGAGCGCACCAGCACACGCAGGTCGACGCGGGAGCGCGGGTCCAACCCTGAGGCGGGCTCGTCGAGCAGCAGCACCTGCGGGTCGTGGACCAGGGCGCGGGCGAGCCCGAGCCGCTGCTTCTGCCCGCGGGAGAGCACGTGCGCCGGGCGGTCCGCCAGATCGGTCAGGTGCACCAGGTCGAGGAGCTCGGCGGCGCGCTCCGCGGCCCGTGCGGCGGGGAGTCGGTACGCCGCACCGACCGTGGTGAGGACCTCCCGGGCGGTGAGGGAGTCCCAGGTGCCGAAGGAGTCGGGCATCCAGCCGGTGACCTCGCGCGCACCGGTTCCCACCCCCGGCTCGTGCCCGGCGACGTCGATCGTGCCCGCGTCGGGGCGCAGCAGCCCGGCGAGCAGCAGCAGGAGGGTGGTCTTGCCTGAGCCGTTGGGACCGACCAGGGCGGTCACCGCGCCGCTGCGGGCGACGAGATCGATCCCGTCGACCGCACGCACCGCGCCGAAGTGCCGCCGGACCCCCTGCACCGTGATCGACATGGTCCGAACCTAGAGCAGGCCGGCGTCCGCGGGGAGCAGGTCGCCGAGCGCGTCCCAGCGGAGGATCTCGCACCCGTCGGTGTAAGCGAAGCGCGCGTCGACCGGGTCGCCGTCGAGCGTGCCCTCGACCGTCGCGGTCTGCGGCCCGCCGTACTGCTGGGTGCAGGAGGCGTCGCGGGGCACTGGCGCGAAGGCCTCGGTCCCGACCTCCTCGAGCAGGGCGCACGCGGCCTCGGGGTCGGGGTGGTCGCCGACCGCAGGGTCGCAGGCCAGGGAGTACGTCCGGGCAGCGCCGTCGCCCGTGGCGTCGACGGTGACGCTGAGGCTGGTGCTGGGCGGGGGCACGGTGACGGTGCCCTGGGTCGGGAGCGGAGCCGTGGGCTCACGCGACCCCGCGCCTGTGCTGCCGGGCGCGGCGTCGGGCTCTGCCGGACCGCCGCACCCGAGGAGGGTGAGCGCGAGGAGCAGGGAGCCCGTCACCAGGCCGTACGTCGTCGTCCGCGGTGGCCGGCGGGCGAGTGGTCCACCACCCGAGCGGTCCTGGTGCCCATGGACGGGCGTCCTGCGCTCCATCACCGCTCCTCCTCGTGGTCCGCGGGCCAGCAGGTCGCGGGCGGTCCCGCACTCGCTGCCCCTCGTCCTGCCTGTGTCGTGCCCACGGACGGGCTTGCAGCCATCCGGATGCTGAAAGACTCGGGGTCCGGAATCTGAGCCGGACTATGCTCCGTCGGTCCGGGCGCGGCAAGCCCGCGCCGAGTCGAGACCACACCGGGAGCGTTGTCACCGTGGGTCTGATCGTGCAGAAGTACGGCGGTTCATCCGTCGCCGATGCCCAGAGCATCAAGCGTGTTGCCAAGCGGATCGCCGAGGCGAGGCGAGCCGGCGCCGACGTCGTGGTGGTCGTCTCCGCGATGGGCGACACCACCGACGAGCTCATCGACCTCGCCAACGACATCACACCACTGCCGCCCTCGCGGGAGATGGACATCCTGCTGACGGCGGGGGAGCGCATCTCGATGTCCCTGCTCGCGATGGCCATCGCGAACCTCGGCGTCGACGCGCAGTCGTTCACGGGCCAGCAGGCCGGCGTCATCACCGACGACGAGCATGGCAAGGCTCGCATCCTCGACGTCAAGGCCACCCGCATCCGCGAGGTGCTCGACAGCGGCTCGGTCGCCATCGTGGCCGGTTTCCAGGGGGTCACCGAGCACACCAACGACGTCACCACCCTGGGGCGTGGTGGCTCGGACACCACCGCGGTGGCCCTCGCCGCGGGCCTCGACGCCGACGTCTGCGAGATCTACACCGACGTCGACGGCGTCTTCACCGCCGACCCGCGGATCGTCCCCACGGCCCGCAAGCTCGACCGCATCACCTACGAGGAGATGCTCGACATGGCCGCGAGCGGCGCCAAGGTGCTCATGCTGCGCTGTGTCGAGTACGCCCGCCGTACGCAGGTGCCGATCCACGTGCGCTCGTCCTTCAGCGGGCACACCGGGACCCTGGTCACCGACGAGCCGCTCGACCGAGAAGGAGAAGGACAGATGGAGCAGCCGATCATCGCGGGCGTCGCGCACGACCGCAGCGAGGCCAAGATCACCCTGATGGGCGTCGCGGACGTCCCGGGCAGCGCCGCACGGGTCTTCGAGGTCGTGGCCGCTGCGGGGGTCAACATCGACATGATCGTCCAGAACGTGTCGGCCGCCCGGACGGGCCTGACCGACATCTCCTTCACGCTGCCCGCGGAGGACGGCAAGAGGACCACGGCTGCGCTCCGTGAGGCCAAGGAGACCCTCGGCTACGCCGAGCTCCAGTACGACGACGCGATCGGCAAGGTCTCGCTCATCGGCGCCGGCATGAAGTCCCACCCCGGCATCTCGGCCAAGCTCTTCGGCGCCCTGCGGGACGCCGGCATCAACATCGAGATGATCTCGACCTCGGAGATCCGCGTCTCGGTCGTCACCCGGGCGGACCAGCTCGACGACGCCGTCCGTGCGATCCACTCGGCCTTCGGGCTGGACTCGACCGAGGGTGAGGCCGTGGTCTACGGGGGGTCGGGACGATGAGCGTGGCGCAGCACACCGACAGCCAGGGGCGCCCCGGCCTGCGGGTCGGCGTCGTCGGTGCGACGGGGCAGGTCGGTGCCGTGATGCGCCGCCTGCTCGCCGAGCGCGACTTCCCCGTCGCCGAGATGCGCTACTTCGCCTCGGCGCGCTCGGCCGGCAGCACCCTGCCCTGGGCGGGGGCCGAGGTCGTCGTCGAGGACGCCGAGACCGCCGACGTCAGCGGCCTCGACATCGCGCTCTTCTCGGCCGGCGGCTCGACCTCCAAGGCCCTCGCCCCGCGGTTCGCCGCGGCCGGCGTCACCGTGATCGACAACTCCTCGGCCTGGCGCCGCGACCCCGAGGTGCCCCTCGTGGTCAGCGAGGTCAACCCTGAGGCGATCGACCAGGCCGTCAAGGGCATCATCGCGAACCCGAACTGCACGACCATGGCCGCGATGCCCGTGCTCAAGCCCCTGCACGACGCCGCGGGCCTGCAGCGGCTCGTCGTCTCGACGTACCAGGCGGTCTCGGGGGGCGGGCTCAAGGGCGTCGCCGAGCTCGAGACCCAGATCAAGGCCCTCGAGGGTTCCGACGTCGCGGCGCTCACCCACGACGGCGGCGCCGTGGACTTCCCCGAGCCGGTGATCTACGACCACCCGATCGCGTTTAACGTGCTCGCGATGGCCGGGTCGATCGTGGACGACGGCTCCTTCGAGACCGACGAGGAGCAGAAGCTCCGCCACGAGAGCCGCAAGATCCTGGGTGTGCCCGACCTGCTCGTCTCGGGCACCTGCGTGCGGGTGCCGGTCTTCACCGGCCACTCGCTGTCGATCAACGCCGAGTTCGCCACGCCGATCTCGGTCGAGCGGGCCTACGAGCTCCTCGCCGACGCCCCCGGGGTCGAGGTCGCCGACGTGCCCACGCCGCTGCAGGCCGCGGGCAAGGACCCGAGCCTGGTCGGGCGGATCCGGCGGGACGAGGGGGCCCCCGAGGGGCGCGGGCTCGCGCTCTTCGTCAGCGGGGACAACCTGCGCAAGGGTGCCGCGCTCAACGCGGTCCAGATCGCCGAGCTCATCGCCACGAAGCGGCTCGCGAGCAGCTGACCCGCTGACCGCCGGAGCAGCAGCTCCACCTGGCATCGAGAGGCGCCGTCCCACGAGGGACGGCGCCTCTCGTCGTCTCTGCCCCGGCCTCCTCCGCGCCTCCACAGCCATCGGGGTCGATCGGGGTCACATGGTGACCCTGATCGACCCCGATCTTGCGTGGCGGTGCGGCTCGTTGGGCTGCGAGGAGCCATCGGCCCTCCGGGGGGCGGCGCAGGGCTGGCACGGGGAGGAGGGGGTGCGGGCAGGGATGGGCGACGGCCCGGCCATGGCTTCAGGGCTCGGTAGGCGTGGGGGTTGTGCACGGCGCGGTTCCATGGTTCATTAGTGGAGTAATGAACCATGGAACCGGGCGACGAGGGAGGATGTGACCGTGTTCGACGGACGCGACCCCATCTACCTGCAGATCGCTGACCGGATCCGCACCGAGATCCTCAACGGCAGCCTCCGAGAGGAGGAGCAGGTCATGTCCACCACCCAGTACGCCACGACGTACCGGATCAACCCCGCCACGGCCGCCAAGGCGTTCGCCGAGCTCGTCGACGAGGGCGTCCTCTACAAGCGCCGCGGCGTCGGCATGTTCGTGAGCCCCGAGGCCCGCGAGCAGCTCCTGGCCGGACGGCGCGAGCGGTTCTTCGCCGACGTCCTCGCCCCCCTCGTCGCCGAGGCGCGGGTGCTGGGGATCCCCCTGGCCGAGATCGTCGACCGGCTGCGCCAGCTCGACGAGGAGGCCGCCACGACAGCAGGCCCCGCCGTCGGGCGGACGACGACCCCCGAGCTCGTACCCGACCGCGCGACCCCCCAGGACGCCGTGCTCGAGGATGCGCCCCTCGAGGACGGGGGCGTGCGATGAGCTTCGGCGTCGAGATCCGGGACCTCACGGTCCGCTACGGGCGGACGGCGGCCCTCGAGGGGGCGAGCCTCACTCTCGCCCCCGGGGCGATCCACGGTCTCCTGGGCCGCAACGGCTCGGGCAAGACCACCCTGCTCTCGGTGCTCGCGGCCTTCCGCCGTCCCTCGGCCGGCCAGGTGCTCGTCGACGGCGAGGACCCGTGGGAGAACCCACGCGTCATGGCCGGGACATGCCTGGTCCGCGAGAGCGGTGACGTCGAGGTCGACACCGCGATGAGGGACACCCTGGAGTACCTCGAGGGGGCCCGCCCGCACTTCGACCGCGATCTCGCCGAACGGCTCATGGACACCTTCGAGCTCGACCCCCGGCGCAAGCCCACCAAGCTCTCGCGGGGCAAGCGCTCGGCCTTCGGTGCCGTCGTCGGGCTCGCGACCCGGGCCGAGCTGACGCTCTTCGACGAGGTCTACCTCGGCATGGATGCGCCCTCGCGGTACGCCTTCTACGACGCGCTGCTCGAGGACTACGTCGAGCACCCGCGCACCATCGTGCTCTCGAGCCACCTCATCGAGGAGATCGAGAGGCTGCTCGAGCACGTCGTGATCCTCGACCGGGGCGGGGTGCTTCTCGCGGAGGACGCCGACGTCCTCGGCTCCCGAGGTGCCCGCGTGACAGGTCCCGGACCCGCGGTGGACGCCTTCGTCGCAGGCCGTCGCGTCCTGCGCCGCGAGCACCTCGGGCCCACCGTCCAGGCCACCGTCGACGACACCCTGGACGAGACCGCCCGGGCCGAGGCCAGTGCCGCAGGGCTCGAGGTGGGCCCCGTGGACCTGCAGAGCCTCGTCGTCCACCTCACCGCGAAGGAGCCGGTCCGATGAGCCTCCCGACCTCCACCGCCACCCCCGCCTCGACCTCGTCGTCCCGCCCCGTGACGCCCTCACACCTGGCGGGATACCGCGTCGGCCTGCGCTGGTTGTTCCAGACCCACGGGCTCATGTTCACCTGGGCCGTGGGCATGCTCGTCGTGCTCGTCGCGGCGGCCACGATCATCGTCTCGAACGTCACCACCCCCTCCGAGTCGATCGTGCAGTACGCCCGGCAGGGGCTCACCTGGTTCCCGTTCTCGATCGCCATCGTCGGCGTCAGCACCTACACCAACGTGCACATCGGCGCCGGGCTGACCCGGCGCAGCCTCGGCTGGGCGGTCCTCACCGCCGCGGTGGGGGTCGCGGCCGCGTACGCCGCGCTCTTCACCGTGGCCCTGCAGCTCGAGCGGGCCCTGTACGGATGGACGGGGTGGACCCACGGGGTCGACGGTCACAGCTCCCTGTTCACCGACTCCGGCCAGGTCGGACTGGTGCTGCTCGACGTGGGCCTGCTCTTCCTCGCGGGCCAGCTCTGCGGCGTCCTGGTCGGCATCGTCTACTACCGGGCGGGCGGATGGTGGGGGACCCTCGCGCTGCCGTTGACCGCCGGGCCGATCCTGCTGGTCACCCCGGCGCTCATGACGTCGGTCCTGGGCGACCTCGGCCTGGCTGGCCGAGCCCTGCTCGTCCTGGTCGTGCTGGGCGCCGTGAGCTTCGCCGCGCACCGGCTCGTACTGGGCGTCCAGGTCCGCAAGCTCGCGACCTGACGTCCCGCACCCCCACCCGCCGCGCCCAGCACCTGGGCCGTTCGCACCCTGCGCCACCCGCACCACTGCACCTGCGGCGCCACCCGTCCCTACCCTCGCCTGCCCTCTCCCGACCGAGGAGCCCGCCATGCCGAGCCCAGCCGCCCCCGTCATCGCCCAGGTCGAGCACCTGGCCAAGTCCTACGGCGGGGTGCCCGCCGTGACCGACGTCTCCCTCGAGCTCCGGCGGGGCGAGATCCTCGGCGTCCTCGGCCCCAACGGTGCCGGCAAGACGACGACCGTCGAGTGCCTGACGGGCCTGCGCGCACGGGACGCGGGCCGGGTCGAGGTGCTCGGGCTGGACCCGGCCCGCGACGGCGCCGCGCTGCGGCAACGGGTCGGCTGCCAGCTCCAGGAGAGCGAGCTGCCGGCCAAGCTCCGCGCCGGGGAGGCCCTCGACCTGTACGGCTCCTTCTACGACCACCCGGCCGACGGGCGCGAGCTCGCGGCACGCCTCGGCCTCGGCGGCCACCTGAACACGCCCTACGCGGGCCTCTCGGGCGGGCAGAAGCAGCGGCTGTCGATCGCCCTCGCCCTCGTCGGCAACCCCGAGGTCGCCGTGCTCGACGAGCTCACCACCGGGCTGGACCCCCAGGCCCGGCGGGACACCTGGGACCTCATCGAGCAGGTGCGCGACGACGGCGTCACGATCGTGCTGGTCACCCACTTCATGGACGAGGCCGAGCGGCTGTGCGACCGCGTGGTCCTGATCGACCAGGGCGAGGTCGTCGCCACCGACACCCCGGCCGGGCTCGTCGCCTCGGTGCAGGGCGGTCAGGTGCTGCGCCTCCGACTGACCACGACCACCCCGCGCCGCGCCCTGGACGAGGCGCTGCAGGCCGTCGACGGACTCACGGAGCTGCGGGTGGTCCCGCCTCAGCTCGGCCCGGAGACCTCACCCACCGTCGTCACCCCTGAGGACGACGTCGTGCTGCGCGGTGAGCGGGGGATGGTGGGTCCCGCGCTGCTGGCCCTCGCCCGCGCCGGGCTCGAGCCGGTGGACGTCGCGGCCGAGCGGATGACCCTCGAGGACGCCTTCGTGACCCTCACCGGACGGGCTGCGTCCGCCACGTCCCCCAGCCACCAGGAGGCCTGAGATGACCGCGCTCCGTGCCCTGACCCTCGCCGAGGGGCGGCTCTACCTGCGTGACGCCGGCACCGCGTTCTTCGCCCTCGCCTTCCCGACGGTGCTCCTGGTGCTCATGGCCTTCGCGCTCCCCGGGATGCGCGACCCGATCGAGGACCTGCCCGGGTTCGCGGGCCTGCGGCCGATCGACCTCTACGCCCCGGTCGCGGTGGCCATGGCCATCGCGACCACCTCGCTCACGACCTTCCCGGCGGTCTTCGGCACCTACCGCGAGAAGGGGGTGCTGCGCCGGCTGTCGACCACGCCCCTGCCTGCCTCGCGGCTGCTGGTCGCCCAGGTGAGCATCAACATCGCGGCCCTGGTGGTCGCGGTGGCCGCGGCCCTCACGGCGGCCTCCTTCGCCTTCGAGGTCGCGGCCCCGAGCCAGCCCGGGGTCGTCCTGGTGGCCTTCCTGCTCGGCGCGGCTCACATGACCGCCCTCGGCTGCGTGCTCGCGGCGGTCGTCCCGACGGCCTCCTCGGCCAACGGGCTCGGGATGCTGCTCTACTTCCCGATGCTCTTCCTCGCGGGGGTCTGGACCCCGGGCCCGTTGATGCCCGCCGGGCTGTCCGAGGTGGCGGCGTACCTGCCGCTGGGGGCCGCCGCCCAGGCGATGAGCGAGGGGTGGTTCGGCGACGGGCTGCCGATCACCCCGATGCTGGCCATGGTCGGGTGGACCGTGCTGCTCATCCCGGTCGCGGCGAGGCTCTTCCGCTGGCGCTGAGATGGCGCGCGGATCGGCAGGTCAGTCCCGGCGGAAGAAGGTCTGGGGCGAGCGCCCGGCCTCGTGCTCTGCGACGTAGGCGAGGGCGTGCTCGAGCCGGCCGACCGAGGTGTCCAGGAGGTCGGGCGGCACGGCGTCGACCGGGAACCACCCGACCTCGAGGGACTCGTCGTCCGCGACGTGGGCCTCGCCCGAGAGGGGACGGCACCAGAAGCACAGGTCGATGTACTGGGCGCGGTCGCCGTTGTCGTAGCCGATGGGCTCGCCGCTCTCGACGGCGGTGAGGGCGACGACCTCGACCTCGACGCCGGTCTCCTCGAGCACCTCGCGGGCCAGCCCGACGGCGGGCTGCTCCCCGGGTTCGAGGATGCCGCTCGGCACGGCCCACCGGCCGTTGTCGGAGCGGCGCCCCAGGAGGACGCGTCCGGCGTCGTCGAGGACGACGGCGGACACCCCCGGCATCCACAGCAGGTCATGGCCGACCGAGCGGCGCAGGTGGGTGATGAACTCGGGTACGGGCACGCAGCGATGCTACGGAACGAGATGAGCCCCTGACCAGCGTGATCGCTGGTCAGGGGCTCATGTGCCCATGGTCGGGGTGACAGGATTTGAACCTGCGCCCTCTTCGTCCCGAACGAAGCGCGCTACCAAGCTGCGCCACACCCCGGTGGAGCCTGACAAGGATAGCCCAGGCGTGGCGCCTCGGTGAAACCGGTCAGCGGGCGGTGAGGGTCAGGAGGCTCGCCTCGGGCCGGCAGGCGAACCGGACGGGGGTGTACGGGGAGGTGCCCAGGCCCGCCGAGACGTGCAACCAGGTGGAGTCCTCACCTCCCGCGGCGTCGGGTCGGGCGCCTGGCCAGCCGTGCAGACCCTTGACCCGACCGGTGTCGAGGTCGCAGTTGGTGACCAGGGCGCCGTAGCCGGGGATGCAGAGCTGTCCGCCGTGGGTGTGGCCCGCGAGGACGAGGTCGGAGCCCTCGGCGTGCATGGCGTCGAGCACCCGGCGGTACGGGGCGTGGGTGACGCCGAGCCTGAGGTTCGCCTCGGGGGAGTCCTGCGGGGCGGGGAAACGATCGCGGTCCAGGTGCGGGTCGTCGACCCCCGCGAGGGCGATGGTCTGCCCGGCGACGGTCAGCGCATCGCGGCGGTTGGTGAGGTCCTTCCAGCCGGCGTCGCGCAGGGTCGCGGCGAGCTCGGCGGCGGGCAGGGTGCGCTCGGGCGGGACTATCGGGAACCGGTCGGGGGCGAGGTAGCGCGCCGGGTTCTTGGGGATGGGCGCGTAGTAGTCGTTCGAGCCCATGACGAAGGCCCCTGGGGTGCCGAGCAGCGGCTCGAGGGCGTGCAGCAGGGCGGGTAGTGCGTCGACGTGCGCCATGTTGTCCCCCGTGTCGACCACGAGGTCCGGCTCGAGGTCGGCGAGGGAACGGACCCAGGCGATCTTGTCGTCCTGGGAGGGGGTCAGGTGCAGGTCGGACAGGTGCAGCACCCGCAGCGGGGCAGAGCCCGGGGCGAGCACGGGGACCGTGAGCTCGCGGAGCACGTAGGAGCGGGCCTCGATCAGCGACCAGGTCAGACCCGCGGCCCCCGCGAGGGCCGCGGCGCCGAGCAGGCGCAGAGGGGTGGAGGGCATCCTCAGTCCTCGTCCCGGTCATCCGGGCTGTTGCCGTTCTCGCCGCCGCCGTTCTCGGGCTCCGGTTCGGGTTGCGGCTCGGGCTGCGGCTCGGGTCCGCGGGACGGGACGATCGTGACGACCGAGCCTCGGGTCGCGGAGCTCCCCGAGCCCGGGGTCGTGTACGCCACGGTCCCTGCGGGGGCCGAGGAGTACACGGGGTCGGCGCTCACGACCGCGTTGAACCCGCGGGTCACCAGGGTCTGCCGGGCGGCGTCGACGGACTGGCCCGAGACGCTCGGGATCGCGATGCGCTCGCCGTAGAGCAGGCGGTCGTTGATCGGCGTGAAGCCCTCGACGGGCAGACCGGCGTGGGCCTGCTCCATGAACCGCTTCCACGTGGGGCCGGCGATCGACGACCCATACATGTAGTCGCGATAGGTGCCGCCGACCGTCATGAACTGCACCGGGCGCATCGCGTCGGGGAAGCCGACCCACACGGCGCCGGCCATCTGCGGGGTGTAGCCGACGAACCAGGTGTACTCGTTGCGCGAGGTGGTGCCGGTCTTGCCGGCCGAGGGGCGGTCGAGGGCCCCGATCGCACGTCCCGTCCCGGTCCACACCTGGCCCAGCGCGTGGTTCATGCCGGCGGCGATCTCGGGGCTGAGCACCTCGCGGCAGTTGGCCTCGGGGACCGGGAGCGGCTCGCCGTTGGTGTCGAGCACCTCGGTGATCGCGATGGGCTCGCAGTAGGTGCCGCCGGAGGCGAAGGTCGCGAAGGCCGAGGCCATGGTGAGCGGGGCCACCGAGTCGCTGCCGATCACGTTGGCGGGGTACGGCGAGAAGGGCTCGCCGTCGGGCTTGTGCACGCCCATCGAGGTCGCGGTGTCCATGACGTTGCACAGGTCGAGCTGGGTGGCCATCTCGAAGTACCCGCTGTTGACCGAGTTGCGCGTGGCGTCCTGGACGGTCATGAACCCGCCCGAGCCCTCGGCGTTGCCGGGGTTCCACTCACGGTTGACGCCGGGGGCCCCGCAGGCCGTGAACATGTTCTCGTTGAGAGGCTTGAGCCGACCGTCGATCACCTCGTTGAGGCTGCGGCCGTCCTTGAGCCACTGCACCAACGTGAAGGGCTTGAAGGTCGAGCCCGGGGCGAACCCCTTGGAGGAGCCGTAGGCGCTGTCGGTGTTGTAGTTGACCGCGGTCTCGCCCGGGCCGGTCTCCAGAGAGCTGTTGTAGACCCGGTTCTGGGCCATGGCGAGGATGTGCCCGGTGCCCGGCTCGACCACCGAGATCGCGGAGGCGACCCCCGACGGGTCGTCCACCGGGATGCCGTTCTTGACCTCGGTGTCGGCGATGAGCTGCAGGTCGGGGTCGAGGGTCGTGGTGATGGTCAGCCCGCCGCGCAGCAGCCGGTTCACGCGGTCGGCCCGCGTCTCCCCGAAGGTCGCGTCGCTGGCGATCACCTTGGTGACGTAGTCGCAGAAGTACCCCGCGTGGGAGACCGAGTTGGCCTCGACGCAACCGAGCTTGACGTCCCCGATGTTGAGGCTCTCGGCGATGGGCGTGTCCAGGCCTGCCTGCAGCTCCTCCTGGGTGACGTAGCCCTCCTGGCGCATGTTCCGCAGGACGAGGTCGCGCTTGGCCTGCGACGCCTCGGGGTTGCGCTCGGGGTCCAGGGCCGACGGTGACTGCGTGACCCCCGCGATGGTCGCCGCCTGCAGGTAGGTCAGCTCGCTGGCGGGCACCGAGAAGAAGTGCTGGGCCGCGGCCTCGACCCCGTAGACCGACAGGCCGAACTGCGCGATGTTCAGGTACCGCTCGAGGATCTCGTCCTTGCTGATGCGCTTCTCGAGGGCGATCGCGAGCTTGGCCTCCTCGAGCTTGCGGGCGTATCCGGCGGCGCCCTCGGTCTCGCGGGCCGCGGCGATCGCCGCCTGGACCTCGGCGTCGTCGTCGCTGGCCTGGGCCGCCTGGATGAGCGCGTTCTTGACGTACTGCTGGGTCAGGGTCGAGGCGCCCTCGACGTCGTCGCTCATCGCGTTGTTCACCAGCGCGCGGGCCATACCCGTGGGGTCGATGCCGCCGTGCTCGTAGAAGCGGCGGTCCTCGGTCGCGATGACGGCGTCCTTCATCGACTGGGAGATGTCGTCGAGGCCGACGACGATGCGGTCCTCGTGGAAGAACTCCGCCAGCACGGTGCCGTCGGCGGCCACCACCGTGGACTTCTCGGACAGGGGCACCTCCTCGAGCTCCTCGGGCAGGTCGTCGAAGAGCTGCACCGAGGTCTCGGTGAGCGTGCTCGTCGTCGCGACCGCGGGCATCACCAGACCTGCGGCGAGCACTCCGCCGAGGACCGCCATGATCACGAACGCACCCAGCAGCGCTACGGCCTGCAGGACGTTGATCTGACGGCCCTGACCAGACCGGGAGGACGCAGAGGACACCATGCTTCCCAGGGTACGTGAGCCCACCGTCATCTCCCCCGCTCCGGGGCGTCTCAGGTGTGGAGGCTCTGTGAGCGCCTCGGTGAGGGCCCTGGACCGCCGCGGGCCCTAACGGCCCATGCCCCGGGGCCTCCGACCCGTCTACGGTGGACCTGCGAGGGGGGAGGGGACCGATGGAGGACCAGCACTGGACGGCGTACGCGGCCTGCGTGGAGGCGTGCCCGGACGACCTCTTCGTCGAAGGGGCTGCGCAGCGCTCGGCCCGCGGCGTCTGCCAGGAGTGCCCCGTCCGCCTCGAGTGCCTCGTCGACGCCCTCGACCACAAGGTGTTCTTCGGGGTGTGGGGCGGCATGACCGAGCGTCAGCGGCGCGCCCTGCTGCGCAGCCGGCCCGACGTCGTCTCGTGGCGCGAGGAGCTCGAGGCCCAGCCCGACCTGCTCGGCCCGCTGCACGCCTACCGTCCGCGCTGAGCCGCCACCCCGCTGTCGGACGGGTCCCGACGATAGGGTCGAGCCATGGCCACCACGTGGGAGTACGCAACCGTTCCGCTCATCGTCCACGCCACCAAGGCGATCCTCGACCAGTGGGGCTCGGACGGGTGGGAGCTCGTCCAGGTCATCCCTGGCCCCGACAGCAACGGCCTCGTCGCCTACCTCAAGCGCCCCACGGGCGAGACCTCCTGATGAGCGGGGTCAGCCAGCGTCTCAGCGAGCTCGGCATCACCCTGCCGTCGGTCGCCGCCCCGGTGGCGGCCTACGTGCCTGCCGTGCGGGTCGGCACCCAGGTGTGGACCTCGGGCCAGCTGCCCTTCGTCGACGGGGCGCTGGCCACCACCGGCAAGGTCGGTGAGGGCGAGGGCCTGGTCCCGCCGCAGGAGGCCGCGGGCCTCGCACGCACCGCGACCCTCAACGCCCTCGCCGCGATCGCCGAGCTCGCGGGCAGCCTCGACCGCGTGCGGCGCGTCATCAAGGTGGTCGGCTTCGTCGCGAGCGACCCGGGGTTCACCGGCCAGCCCACCGTCATCAACGGTGCGAGCGAGCTGCTCGGCCAGGTCTTCGGCGAGGCCGGGGTGCACGCACGCAGCGCCGTGGGCGTCGCGGTGCTGCCGCTCGACTCCCCGGTCGAGGTCGAGCTGGTCGTCGAGCTCGGCTGAGCGCGGCCTTCTCGAGCGGGGTCCGCCCAGCGGGCCCGTCCCTGTTCAGCGCGCCTGGGCCATGCTCAGCGGGCCCTGCCCTGCTCAGCGCGCCCGGCGCTCCAGGCGCGGGATGTCGAGGAGAACGATCGCGCGCCCCTCGCGGCGCACCCACCCCCGGCCGGCGAAGTCCGCGAGGGCCTTGTTGACCGTCTCGCGCGAGGCGCCGACCAGCTGGGCGAGCTCCTCCTGGGTGAGGTCGTGCGCGACCCGCAGACCGTCCTCGGCCGGCTCGCCGAACCGCCGCGACAGGTCGAGCAGGGCCTTGGCCACCCGGCCGGGCACGTCGGAGAAGACCAGGTCGGCGAGGGCCTCGTTGGTCCGTCGCAGACGCCGCGCGAGGGCCTCGAGCAGGTGCTTGGCGACCGCCGGGTGCTCCTCGAGCCAGGCGATCAGCTCGGCGTGACCGAGCTCGTACAGGACGGCGTCGGCCACGGCGCTCGCGGTCGCGGTGCGCGGGCCGGGGTCGAAGAGGGACAGCTCGCCGAACATCTCGGCCGGACCGAGCACGGCCAGGAGGTTCTCGCGGCCGTCGTTGGACCGGCGCCCGAGCTTCACCTTGCCCGAGCCGATCACGTACAGCCGGTCCCCGGGCTCTCCCTCGTGGAAGATGGCCCGACCCCGCGGCAGGGGGATCTGCTTCATCGACGCCAGCAGCGCGCGGGCTGCCTCGCTGTCGATCGCCGCGAAGAGCGGTGCTGCGAGCACCACGTCGTCGTCCACGCCGTTCCGTCCCTCCGTGATGCGCCTCACGCGCTGCGTCCCATCCTGCCTCATGGCGGAGGGCTCAGCGACCGCCGTGCTGCCCCTCACGCGTGGCCAGCTGCCGCAGCATCCGTTCGGTGGAGGCCTCGAGGGCCGCGTCGAGCTCGGCTCCGTAGCTCGCGAGCCGGCGGTCGAGGTGGCGCAGGCGCGTCATGAGCTCGACGGGGTCCAGCGGCGTCACGCTCGTCACGGCCGCGCTGAGCTCCCGGGTCGAGGGCAGGTCGTCCCCGGCTTCGGGCAGCACGTCCCAGGTCATCGAGCGGAGCGGCTCGGGCGGGGCGAACGCGGCGACCGCGAGGTCGAGACGGGCCCGCAGCAGCCGGCGCCACCGCTCGAGCTGTGCCTTCTCGGCGCGCACCGACCGGCGCGCGGCACGACGGTCGAGGGGGTCCGAGGACGGACCTGTCGCCGCACGGACCGACATGATCGCCATGGCGCCTTCCTCGTTCCTGGCGCCGCTGGTGCGGCTCCGCTCCAGGGGTTGTCGACGCCCCCGGGAGGTACTTGAGCCCGGCGGTCCGAGGTTCACCCCAATGGGCCTGCGCCCTCGTACGCTGCAGGGATGGCCCGCGCGCACCCTCCGCAGACCCCGCTCGCCCGGACCCGCCGCGCCCGTCGCGTCGACCGGCTCCTCGGCGAGCGCTATCCCGACGCCCGGTGCGAGCTCGACTTCAGGACCCCGCTCGAGCTGCTCGTCGCGACGGTGCTCTCGGCTCAGACCACCGACGTCCGGGTCAACCTCGTCACCCCCGTCCTGTTCGCCCGGTACCCCGAGGCCCGTGCCTACGCCGAGGCCGACCGGGTCGAGCTCGAGGAGCTCATCCGCCCGACCGGGTTCTTCCGCGCCAAGGCGGAGTCCCTGCGTGGGCTGGGCCGTGTGCTGGTCGAGGAGCACGACGGCGATGTCCCGAGCACCATGGCCGACCTGGTGGCCCTGCCCGGGGTGGGACGCAAGACGGCCAACGTCGTGCTCGGCAACGCCTTCGACGTCCCGGGCCTCCCGGTGGACACGCACGTGGGCCGCGTGGCCCGACGGCTGGGGCTGACCACCGAGGAGGACGCGGTCAAGGTCGAGGCCGAGCTGTGCGCCCAGCTCCCGCGGCGTGCGTGGACGATGTTCTCGCACCGGATGATCTTCCACGGGAGGCGCACCTGCCACTCCCGGCGACCGGCCTGCGGGGCCTGCCCGCTGGCGGTCCTGTGCGCCTCGGCCGGCATCGGCGAGCAGGACCCCGAGCGCGCCGCAGCCCTCGTCAAGGGCGGGCCCGTCCCCGGATCCGCCCCGGGGGACGACCCGGTCAGGGCAGGTCGGCCAACCAGTCCAGCAGCAGGGCCGTGACCTCCTCCGGCGCCTCCTCGGCCAGGTAGTGCCCCGCCCCGACGACCGTCTCGAAGCGGTAGGGCGCACCGGGGCCGCCCCGCGCGACCCGCACCGGGATGCAGCGGTCCACCGTGCCGTGCACCTGCAGCACCGGGACGGCTGGGGCCTCGCGCAGGGCCGCGAGGTAGCGCCGCCCGTCCAGGCGAGGGGTCGAGCGCACCAGCCACCGCAGGGTCTCCATGCTGCTGTGCGCGGCGAAGGGCACCTGGACGGCCTCCCGGTAGACCCTGGCCTCCTCGGCCGAGAGCCAGCCGGGCGCGCCCCACTCGCCGAGCAGTCGGGTGGTGAGGTCACGGTGGGTGAGCTGACGTTCCGGGAACCAGGGCAGCTGGGCGAAGGCGAGCCGCCGAGCCGCCGACGTGGTCAGCAGCGCCCTGGCCACGGTGCCGGAGTGCATCCGCAACGGGTGCGGGGCGCTGAGGGCCGCGACGGCCCGGGTCACCCCGGGGTGCAGGGCTGGCATCGACCACGCGAGGGTGCCGCCCCCTCCCTGACCGACGACGACGGCGTCCTGCGCGCCCAGGGAGCGGATCACCCCGGCGACGTCCCGGGCCAGGGTCGGCAGCCCGTAGCCCTGCGGGGGCTTGTCCGAGGCGCCGGTGCCGCGCAGGTCCATCGCGGCGACCCGGTACCCCGCCTGGGCGAGAGCCGGGATCTGGTGCCGCCAGGCCCACCAGTGCTGGGGGAACCCGTGCAGCAGGACGACCCACGGGGCGTCGTCGTCCGTCCCGGGGGTGGGGTCGCCGACCGCGACGTGGAACCGCGAGCCGTTCGCCGCCACGAGGCGGTGCTCCCACGGCCCGTCCACCAGCACGGCACTCGCATCAGTCACGGGCGGACCCTACTCTGCCGGGCTCGTCCGCGGAGTCGGCGCCTCGGGGTCGATCTCGGCCTCGGCGAGCTGGTCGTGGTGGGTGGCCGAGGTGCGCGGGGCGTGGGTCAGGTAGGCGGCGCGCGCCATGGCGTTGCCCCCGACCGCCGCCGTGCCCAGCTGGATGAGGATCGCCAGAGCCACCTTGGCGGTGTTGAGCGGGGTGGGGTGGTGCATCAGCACGCCGACCAGGATGAGGCTGATGCCCAGCCCACCGGCCATGGTCACGCCGCTCAGACGCGAGTAGACGTCGGGCAGGCGCAGCAGGCCGAAGGCGCCGAGGGCGAAGACCGCGACACCCAGCAGGATCAGGGCCGTGCCGAAGCCGGCGAGGGTCACGGTCATCTCTTGCCTCCCGTGATCAGGCGCGCCAGGGACAGGGCGGCGATGAACCCCACGATGGTCCCGACGAGGGCGATGTCGATGATGTAGCCGGTCTCCAGACGCAGACCGAGGAGCACCACGAGGGCCACGAAGCCGAAGAAGATGATGTCCGCCGCGGCGCCCCGGTCGGCGTCCGAGGGGCCCTTGAGGATGCGGACCGTCGCGGCGAGCATCGACAGCACGATGACCGCGAAGGCCACGTCGATGAAGGTCATGCTCGCTCCTCGGGTCCGGGGTGCTCGGGGACGGGCTCCAGGTCCGGTGGCGGGGCCGGGTGGCGGTCGACGCGAGGCGGCACGGGGCCGGGCTCGGGGTCACGCCGCAGGAAGCCGATCATGCGTGCCTCCATCGCGTAGATGCCCTCCCGGAAGGAGTCCGGATCGCCGACGTACATGCCGTGCACCCACAGGGTCGCCGGCTCGCGGCGGACGGCGACCGTCACGGTGCCGGGGGTCAGGGTGATCATGTTGGCGATCGTCGTGATCTCGAGGTCGGTGCGGGCCCGCAACGGGATCTCGATGAACCCCGCGTCGATCGCGCTGCCCGGCGTCAGGAGGTCCTTGGCCAGGACGAGGTTCGCCTTGACCACCTCGAGGGCGTAGTAGAAGGGGAACGCGACCATGCGCAGTCCCCAACGCAGTGCCGAGCTCATCGGCCGATCACCGCCTCGACGTAGGCCGACGTGTCGAGCAGGCCGGCAGCCGCCTGGCTGCTCAAGGAGAGCAGGCCCTCGGCGCCCAGGCCGATGCTCAGGGTGACCAGGGTCAGGACCACCGAGGGCAGCAGCACCGCTGGGCGCACCCGCGAGCGGGTCGCGCTGCCGTCCTCGGGCCGGGCCGCGGTGGCTGCTGGTGCGGCGACCGCGGTCTGC
>NZ_JALPKN010000350.1 GCF_023630195.1 Actinotalea sp. C106
GCCGGGAGGCCTTCGACCGGGGTCTGGCCGTGGCCCGTGCGGCAGGCCTACGGCCTCGGCACCGCCACCTCGCTGCCACGGCCGCCACGCTCACCGACCCGGCCGCGCACCACACCATGGTCCGGGTCGGTGCTGGGCTGGTGGGCATCGACCCGTCGGGCTCCACCGCGTTGCGCCCGGCGCTGACACTCACCGCTCCGGTGGTCTCGGTCCGGCAGGTGCCGGCCGGGACCGGCGTGGGCTACGGACACGCGTGGACGAGCTCGCGGGCGACGACCCTGGCGCTGCTCCCCGTCGGTTACGCCGACGGCCTCCCGCGGGCGGCCGCCGGTCGCAGCGAGGTGCTGCTCGGGGGTCGACGGCGCCCTGTGGTCGGGCGCATCTCCATGGATCAGGCGGTCGTCGACCTCGGCCCCGGCTCCCCGGTCCGCCCTGGTGACACCGCGACCGTGGTCGGCACCGGGGGCGACGGGGCACCCACCGCCGCCGAGTGGGCCCGTTGGGCCCAGGCCCTGGAGCACGAGGTCGTCACGGGACTGGGTTCGGCCCCCCCTCGCGTCCGCCGTCGCGTCACCACCCACCCCACCTGGAGCCCTTCATGACCCCCACCACCCCTCGGGTCGCCGTCGTGGGCGGCGGCACCAGCAGTGAGCACGAGGTGTCCCTGGCGTCCGCGGCGGCCGCCGCGGACGCCCTCCGCGACGGCGATTGGGACCTCGTCCCCCTGACGATCGCGCCTGACGGCACCTGGTACCTCGGGGGCTTCGCAGGCGGGCACCGGCTCGAGCTCGCCGACGCGGTCGGGATCCTGAGCGGCTGCGACGTGGTGCTGCCGCTGGTGCACGGCCGCGGTGGCGAGGACGGCACGCTGGCCGCCCTGTGCGAGCTCGCCGGGGTCCCCCATGTCGGCTCGGGCGTCGGCGCTGGGGCGATCGCGATGGACAAGTGGACCACCAAGCTCGTCGCCGGCGCTCTGGGGCTCCGCGTGGCCCCGGGCAGGTTGCTGACCCGCGCCGACCAGGCCCGAGACCGCGTGACGCCACCGGTGGTGGTCAAGCCTGTCTCTGGTGGTTCGAGCCACGGCGTCACCCTGGTGCGCCGTCGTGAGGATCTCGACGGCGCGCTGACGGCCGCCTTCGCCCTGGACGACCGCGTGCTGGTGGAGGAGCTCGTCGTCGGCCGGGAGGTCGACGTCGCCGTCCTGGGGCGCCCCGACGGGTCCCGGGTCGTGGCGCCGGCCCTGGAGATCGTCTGCGAGGGGGTCTTCGACGCCGGCGCCAAGTACGGCGGTCACGCCGACTTCCGGGTGCCCGCCGTCCTCGGCGCCGGGCAGCGGACCGAGCTGGAGGACGCCGCGGTCCGGGTCTACGACGCTCTGGGTTGCCGTGGCGTCGCGCGGATCGACTTCTTCCTCACCGCGACGGGCCCGGTGCTCAACGAGGTCAACACCATCCCGGGGTTCACCCCGGCCTCCCAGGTGCCCCGGATGTTCGCCGCCGCCGGCACCAGCTACGCCCAGCTGCTCACCATGCTCCTGGAGGACGCGCTGCTCGAGGCAGGTCGACCGGTCGCCGTGCTGCAGAGATGACCGCCACGACGGTCCAGCACGCGCGCATCGACGGCCTGGACCTCGTCCGTGGCCTCGCGGTGGCCCTGGTCATGGCCCGCCACGCGCTGCCTGGCGCCGCCCCCGGGGCCGGGGTGGTGGGTGTGGTGGCCTTCTTCACCCTGTCCGGGTTCCTGATCACGGGCCTCCTGGTCCAGGAGCACACCCGGTACGGCCGGGTCGACCTGCGCCGGTTCTACCGTCGGCGGGTGCGACGCCTGGTCCCGCCCCTGGTGGTGCTGCTGGTGGTCTACGCGCTGGTCACCGCTGTGCTGGACCCGCTCGACGACCGTGCGAGCCTGCTGCGGGACCTGGCGGTGGCCGCCACATGGACGGGCAACCTGCCCCACCTGGTTCCCAGTGGTGCGACGTTCCACCTGTGGACGCTGGCCACCGAGGAGCAGTTCTACCTGGTGTGGCCTGCGCTGCTGGTGTTCTGCCTGAGAGCCGGCCGGCCCCGTCTGGCTGTGGGGACAGCGATGGTGGTGACCGTGGCCGCGCTGCTGGCCACCGCCTGGTGGTCTGCCGACGCCCCGGAGATCGCCTACGCGCTGCCCACCAGCTGGGCGCCCGCGTTCGTGATCGGTGCGACGGCCCGGCTGCTGGCACCTAAGGTGCAGCTGGGGGCACCGGCGGCCGCTGCGGCCACGGCCGGGTTGCTGCTCCTGGCCGTGGTCCCTTTGCGAGGGCACACGTGGACCTACCTCGCGGCCGGTCCGGCGATCGCCGCTCTGACCGCGGTCCTGGTCCTGGCAGCGGTGCACTGGAGAGAGGTGACGGGATGGCCCCTGAGGTGGCTGGTCGGGCTCGGCACCGTCTCCTACGCCGCCTACCTGTGGAACTACCCGCTGACCCTGTGGCTGCGTCCTCTCCCCTTCGGCGCGGTGCTGGCGGTCCTGGCCACGGTGGGCATGGCGGCGCTGAGCTGGCACCTGGTGGAGCGGCCGCTGACCGCACGCTGGGCGAGAACCAGCCCGTGAGCGGGTGGGCGCGGGCACGGCGGTCGCTGACCGACGTGGGCCCGGACGCCGTCCCGGCCCTGGCCGTCACCGTGGTGGGGCTGCTGGAGGCTCGCTCTGCCGCCGTGGAGGCACCGGGCGCCGTCGTCGAGCTGACCGTGCTGGTCGTGGCGACGGCGGTGGCCGTCGGCCTGTGGCGACGGGCGCCA
>NZ_JALPKN010000351.1 GCF_023630195.1 Actinotalea sp. C106
CGCCTCGGCCGCGGCGAGCACACCGGCGCGGACACCGTGGGCGTCGAGCTGCCGCACTGCGGCGACCGTGGTCCCCCCGGGGGAGGAGACGCGCTCACGCAGCACCACGGGGTGCTCCCCGCCGTCCTCGAGGAGCGCGACGGCCCCGCCGAAGGTCGCCGTCGCGAGCTCGAGGGCCTGCGCCCGAGGCAGCCCGAGGAGCACCCCGGCCTCGGCCAAGGCGTCGACCAGGTAGAACACGTAGGCAGGGCCTGAGCCCGAGACCGCGGTGACGGCGTCGAGGTGCTTCTCGGGGACGGTCAGCACCAGGCCCGTCTCGGCGAGCAGGGCCCGCACCGTCTCGAGGTGCTCGGCGGTCGCGTGGGAACCGCCGCTCAGCGCACTCGCCCCCCGACCGATCAGCGCCGGGGTGTTGGGCATGACCCGCACGACGGCGGTGCCCTCGGGCAGGTGGCGCTCGTAGAAGGACAGCGGCACGCCGGCGGCCACGCTGACCACCACGGTCCCCTCCCGCAGGCGGGGGCCGATCTCGGCGAGGACCCCACCGATGTCCCCGGGCTTGAGGGCCACGACCACGACGTCGGCACGGCTCGCGACCTTGGCGTTGCCGTCCGCCGCGCGCACCCCGAAGCGCTCGGAGAGCTCGTTGGCGCGGTGTGCCGAGGGCTCGCTCACGCTGAGGTCGTCGACCTCGACGCCCGCGCGGAGCATCGCCCCCACGAGGGCCTCGCCCATCACCCCGCCCCCGAGGACGGCGACCTGGCCGAAGCGGGACGTGCTCATGGGCTGCTCCTCGGGTGACGCGGACGGTGCGTGCGTCAGCCTAACCAGGCCGAGGGGTCAGAGCGGGTAGCCGGTGTAGACGTCCCGCACCGCCCCAGCAGCGCCGTCGACCTGCAGCAGCACCGTGCCGTTGGTCCACCACGCGGTCGCGGTGCCGTCCTCACGGGTCAGGATGACGTACCGCCCGACCTCCTCGCCGTCGACCGCGACCGTGCCCTCGTCGAGCCCGGGGGTCGCCACGGCCTCCTCGGCGTCGGTCCCGGCGTCCTCCGCCGCGGTCTGGTCGTCGGCGGTCTCGTCCTCCTCGGTGGGGGCCGCGGCACGGGCCGCGTCGATCTCCTCGGCCGCCGCGGCCAGCTGCTCGGCGAGCGCCGCCTCGGTCTCCTCGGCGTCGGCCCACTGGCCCGCGCGCACGGTGATCTCCTGCGAGCCGTCCGAGTAGTCGAAGCGGTAGGCCTCGATCGCGCCGGCGTCGACCAGCTCCGGCTCCTCGGCGGTCTCGGTCAGCGCGAAGGCCAGGATCGTCGAGGGCAGCGCCTCGAAGAAGGCGGTGCCCTCCTCACGCTCGACCGGGTCCACCGTCGGGGTCGGCACCGGCAGGGTGACGATCTCGGGGTCGGGCGGCGGGGCCGTCTCGGCGTTGTTCGTGACAGCAAGGATGATCCCTACGACGGCGGCGACGAGCACCACGGCCCCGACGACGAAGGCCCACCGAGGGATCCGTCGCCGTGCCGGCGGGGAGTCCTGGTCGGTCTCCCCGGCGTCGCGGCGGCCTCGTCGCGACGCCTCGGTGGCCTCCCCCGCGCCCGTCGAGGTCGGTCCCGTCGGTGCCCCACGTGCGTCCCCGCGGGGCCGTCGGGTGCTGTCATCCATGCGTCGTCTCCTACCGCTGCCGTCGCGGCAAGACTATGGCCTCGCCGCACCTGGCACCGGTCGACAGCGCCGACGGCCCCGCGAGGGCGCCCCGTCAGCCGGTGAGGTCCCGACGCCGGAAGGCCTGCGCGGCGAGCAGCACGAGGGCGAGGGCCACCACCCCCTGCGCGACCAGCGGGACGAGGTCGAAGGCCTCGTGCGGGAGGGCAGGGACGAGACCGAAGGGGGCCGCGTCGAGCACGACGTCGGGCAGGTTGAGGAGCGGCCCGTAGAGCCCGACGAGGATCGAGGCGACCACCAGCAGCCACACCCACCACGTCCCCGTGCGCACCGCGTACGCGAGGGCAGCGAGCCCGGCGAAGCACAGCACGAGGGGCAGGTAGACCAGCGCCGCCGCGGTGAACTCCCCCACCAGCCCCGGCCGGCCGGTCGACAGCCCCGCTCCCAGGCCCAGGGCCAACCCGGAGACCACGAGCAGCAGCGCCGCGCCCAGGGCCGTGACCGCCAGGGAGGAGCCGAGCCACCGGCGCCGGCTCACCCCGCAGGCGAGCACCATCCCGGTGCGCCCCTCCTCCTCGTCCCGACGCAGGTGGTTGACCGAGATGACGGCGTAGACCGCCACGGCCATGGCGAAGAAGCCGAGGAAGGCCGCGAGGGTGGCCAGGAGCATGTCCTGCGCACCCGAGGTGCCGAAGACCTGGGCCAGCTCGGGCTGCTCGAGGAAGCTGTCGACCACCCCCTGGCCCATCGAGCCGGTCAGCCCCGCGAAGACCGCGAGGCCCACCCCCCAGCCCACCAGGCTCACGCGCTCCATCCGCAGCGCGAGACCGACCGGGCGGACCAGCCCGCGGCCCGCCCCCGCAGGGCCGGGGCGGGAGGCCACCAGTCCCGACCCGACGTCGCGCCGGACCACCAGCACGTAGGCGGCAGCGGTGAGCAGCGCGGCGAGACCCAGGCCGAGCAGCAGGGGCCACCACCTCAGGTCGACGAAGGCCCGGGTCTGCTGCACCCAGCCGATCGGGGAAGCCCAGGACGGCGCGCTGCCGCCGAGCTGCTGGGCGTCGCCCACGCCGCGCAGCACGTACGCCAGTCCCAGGGC
>NZ_JALPKN010000352.1 GCF_023630195.1 Actinotalea sp. C106
CGGGACGGTCGGGCCGCGGGTCGCCGTCGGGCCGGAGGTGGCCCGGACCCGCCGCAGCGCCGGTGGACGTGCCGGCACCCTCCGCGACCGGGGTGGACGCGGAGGGTGCTGACCGAGCGGTGAGCGACATGAGGAGCGGCGGGTCAGCCCGCGAGAGCGGACGCGACCTCGTCGGTGATGCGCTGCAGCGTGCCCAGGCCGCCGTTGACGATGTACCAGTCGACCGAGTCGACGTAGAGGACGTTGTCCTCGCTCCACGCGGTGGTCTCGGCGACGAGCTCGTTGTCGAGCACCTCGGCGGCGGCCGCCCCGGCCTCGCCGGTCGCGGAGTCGCGGTCCACGACGAAGAGCCAGTCGGGGTCGGTCTCGGCGATGAACTCGAAGCTGATGGCCTCGCCGTGGGTGGCCTCCTCGACGTCCTCGACCGCGGGGGTCACGCCGAGCTCGTCGTGCACGAAGCCGAAGCGAGAGCCGGGGCCGTAGGCGGTGACCTCCCCGCCGCTGGTGAGGACGATGAGGCCCTCCCCGGCGTCGGCGGCAGCCTCGCGCGTGGCCTCGATGTCGGCGTCGAGGGCCGTGATGAGCTCCTCGATCTGCTCCTCGGCGGCGAAGATCTGGCCCAGGGTGCGGGCGTTGTCCTCGATGCTGCCGCGGAAGTCCTCCCAGTCGTTGGAGAGGTCGATGGTGGGAGCGATCTTGGCGAGCTCGGGCAGGGCCTCGGCGGAGCGGCCCGCGACGATGATGAGGTCGGGCTCGGCGGCGTTGACGGCCTCGTAGTCGGGCTCGAACAGGGTGCCGATGTCGAGGTAGTCCTCGGTGTCGTAGACCGCGAGGTCACCCGGGAGGGTGGACTTGGGCAGCCCGTCGACCTCGACGCCGATCGCGGCGAGGGTGTCGATGGTCGCGAAGTCGAAGACGAGGACGGTCTCGGGGTCGACCGGGACGGTCGTCTCGCCCTGCGCGTGGGTCACGGTGACCTCGGCGGGGTCGGTGTCGGTCTCGGTGGCGGCGGCGTCCGTGGTGGTCTCCGCCGCGTCGCTCGCGCACCCGGCGAGGGCGAGCGCGGCAGCTGCAGCGAGGGCGACGGGGCGTAGGAGGCCGGTCGTCGAGGCGGACCGGGTCCGGGTCGTGGTCATGAGGCTCCGTTCGAGCATGGATTGAGGTTAGCCTTACCTTGCTGCAGCGAGGTGAGGTTAACCTAAGTTCGCCCTGATCCTGCAAGCCCGTCTCAGCGAGGACCCATGACCGCACCCACGGCCCGCGCCGTCAGCACCACCCCGGCCACCGCCGCCGAGCCCGCCGTCCGCCGGATCGGCCACCCCCTCGTCGCCCGCCGCCTCGAGGTGACCCAGGTCGAGGAGCTCAGCCGCTCGATGCGCCGCATCACCCTGGACGGCCCGGACCTCGCGGGCTTCGTCGCCCTCGGCCCCGCCGACCACGTCAAGGTCTTCTTCCCCGGCCCGCTCCCGGCCCTGGACGGCCACGAGAACCTGGCCCTGCCCGTGGTGGAGGACGGGCGCTGGGTCAACCACGGCGCCCCCGGGCTGCTGCACCGCGACTACACCGTGCGGACCTTCGACCCCGCCGTCGGGCTGGTGCTCGACATGGTCGTGCACGCCCACGGGCCGGCTGGTCGGTGGACGGGGCAGGCCCGCCCGGGGCAGCCCCTCGGCGTCCTGGGGCCGCGCGGCTCGATGATCCCGCCGACGGACCGCGAGCGCTACGTGCTGGCCGCGGACGAGACCGGGCTGCCCGCCCTGCTGAACTGGCTCGACGTGCTCCCGGCCGCAGCCGAGGTCGAGGCGTTCGTCGAGGTCGACCGCCCCGCGGACCACGTCGCCCTGCCGGAGCGCCGACGGACGCAGGTCACCTGGTTGCACCGCTCGGCCGCCGAGCCCGGCACCACCACGTTGCTGCCCGACGCCGTCGCCCAGGTGCAGGGCCTCGAGCCCGGACGGGTGTGGGCCTGGGCGGGGGCCGAGACCACCGCGGTGCGCGCGATCCGTCAGCACCTGTCGGGACGCGGTCTGGGGCGTGAGTCCTTCGCGATGACGGGCTACTGGCGCCGCGGCGAGCCGAACTTCGACCACCACTCCGAGGACGCCTGACGCGGGGTGAGAGCGAGGGTGAAGACACTGACGTAGCCTTCCGGGCGTGCCTTCCTCCTCGATCCACCGCATCACCCTGGACGCGCGGCTACGTCGGCTGACCGTCCGGCGAGTGGTCGACCTCAGCGCGACCATGCGACGGGTCGAGCTGGTCGGCCCGGACCTCGAGGGGTTCGCCTGCCACGGGCCCACGGACCACGCCAAGGTCTTCTTCCCTGTCGAGCCCGACGGCGTCCCGGCCCTGCCCGACCTCGCCGACGGCCGGTTCACGGACCGCTTCGATCCCCGCTACGTGTGCCGCGAGTACACGGTCCGGACCCACAGGCCGGAGGACGGCGCGATGGTGCTCGACCTCGCCACCCACGAGCACGGGCCCGCGGGGAGATGGGCGGCCGCCGCGGCGCCCGGCCGGGAGCTGGGCGTGTACGGCCCGAAGACCTCGAAGATCCCGCCGATGGACCGCCCCTGGTACCTCCTCGCCGCCGACGAGGCCGGGCTCCCGGCCCTGACCAACTGGCTCGAGCGCCTGGCGGGGCGGCCCGGGCAGGTGCACGCGCTGATCGAGGTCGACGGGCCGGCGGACGAGGTCCCGCTGCCCACGCGGGCGGGCGTCGAGGTCACCTGGGTGCACCGGGGCGGCCTCGAG
>NZ_JALPKN010000353.1 GCF_023630195.1 Actinotalea sp. C106
CGCCGGACGGCCCTCGGGACGGGCCGGACCGGGGCCGCGCCAGGGCGCTCGACGTCGCGGCCACCACCGCGAAGAGCAGCACGGACGCGATGTTCCCCGCGCCGCCGACCTGCAGCGCGACCTCGCTGCCGTGCAGGTCCCCGCCGACGACGCGGATCAGGAGGGTCACGTGCAGCAGCGCTGCCGGCAGGTACATCACCCACCGGTAGGGCAGCGGGCGGCCGAGCACGGCCGGCAGGATGATCGGCGCGTGGGCCATGATCATCGCGAGGGTGAACCCCAGGAACACGGCGTGCACGACGGCGTCGTAGGCCGCCCCGGCCGTGATCGGGCCGAGCAGGGCCCACAGGGCTCCCGCGAGCGCGAGCCAGGCGTACCCGACCAGCAGGTTGACCGCGACGAAGCGGGGCAGCCCGGTACCGCGCACCGTGCGGCGCGCGACGTCATGCACCACGAGCCAGCCCACGATCGCGAGCAGGCCGAGGCCCAGGGCGACGGTGGCCCCGGGCCACAGGGTCGCGACGGGGATCGCCACCAGGGTCGTCGACGCGAGCAGCAGGACCGCGCGCTCGGCACCCGGCGTGATCGAGCCGACCCGGGACAGCTCGACCCGTTCGCCCACGATCGTGAGCACGACGAAGCCGGCGAACCACGGGACGAGGACCGGTACGGGGGCGCCGGCCCACCAGAGCAGGGCCGCGCCGAGGGCGAGCACCGCGGCCCAGACCTGGATGGCGAGGGCTGGGCTCCCCTGCCGACGCCACAGCCCCAGGTAGACCAGCACGAGCATCGCGGCCCCCGCCACCACCAGGGCGTGCCCGAGGCTCAGCGGCAGCGGGCTGACCAGGGCCAGCGCGCCGAGGCCGAGCAGGGCCGGGGCGCCCATCGCCCAGGGGGCACGCAGGGCCACCGCCCGCTCGACGGCCACCAGGGTGCCGACGAAGCCGAGCACGAGCAGGCCACCGTGCAGGGCAGGCAGGCGCTCCGCGGCGACCGGTGCCGGGAGGCCCAGGAGCATCAGCGCCGCGTCCAGGCCCGCGAGGAGGGCGAAGCCTCCGAGCAGCATCACGCCGACTCGGGGGAGGTTTCTCACGCCTCTTACCGTAGAAACCCCGAGGCCCTCCACCCGGGCCGAAGGTCCCAGGCCAGGGTCAGGAGCCCACGGCGCCAGCGCTCAGAAGCCGGCTCCCATGCGCTGCCGGAGGGCCTCGGTCCGGTAGCCGTCGAGCCGGGACGCGACCTCGTCGGCCGCCCGCCGGTCGCGGGTACGGACCTCGCGCCGCTCGACCCGGAGCTCGGCCCGCTCGCTCAGCTCGAGGACGATCGTGCCCCTCAGCCGACCGAGCCGCAGCACGGGGAGCCGGAGGCGGACAGCACGGGTGTCGATGGTCAGGACGGTCATGTCACTGCTCCTGCTCGGTCTGGTCGTCTGCGCGGTCGGCCGCCAGGTCGTCCCCCGCAGGACCGAGGTCCTCGGGGTTGACCGCGGCGAAGAGGTGACCGAGGCGCGCGCCCTCGGGGCGGGTCTCGGGGGCGGCACGCCGGCCGCTGAAGGGCTCGGCGAGGGCGTTGACCGCCGCGACGAGCTCGCGCATCTCGTCCGGCGTGGCCCAGAAGCTCGCGGTGGTGACGGTCACGGTGTCCTGCCACTCGGCAGGCATCGTCTCCTGCCGCGCGATGAAGTCACGGATGCGGTCGGCCTCGCGCAGGACAGTCAGGCCCACCAGCTCGCCGATCGCGCGCAGCGAGGCGGGGTTCTCCGGGTCGACGTCCAGCCGGCGCCCGCCCTTGCTCACCGGCCGCCAGGGCTTCTCCCTCCCCCGCGGCTCGGCCGGCTCGATGAACCCCGCCTTGGCGAGGGTGCGCAGGTGGAAGGAGCAGTTGGCGACCGTCTCCCCCGTGCGCTCGGCGCACTGGGTGGCCGTCGCCTCGCCGGCACCGTCGAGGTAGTCCAGGAGGTCCATGCGCAACGGGTGCGCGAGGGCGCGGATGCGCTCCGGGTCGGTGATGATGGGACGGTCGGCGGGGCTCATGCGACGACCCTAGAACGCGCAACACCTCTTTCGCAATAGTTCTTGCGCAAGAAATGTTGCGCGTTCGCCTCGGATCGCCGCGGGCCTGGGCTCCCTCAGCCGGGCAGCGTCGCCCGCACGATCGCGCCGTGCATCCCGGGGCGCACCTCGTGCGTGAAGGTGACCTCGGGGTCGACGAACCCCGCCGCCACCAGCCCGTCGAGGTACTCCTCCCGGGACAGCGCTCCGGCCAGGCACCCGGCGAAGTCGCCGCGCTCGGACCGGTCGGCCGGGGTCAGGTGGTCCTCGGCGACCATGTCCGACAAGCCGATCCGACCCCCGGGAACCAGCACCCGGGCCATCTCGGCGAGGACGGCAGGCTTGTCGACCGAGAGGTTGATCACGCAGTTCGAGATCACGACGTCGACCGCGTCGTCGGGCAGCGGCAGCGCCTCGATCCGACCCTCGAGGAACTCGACGTTGGTCGCCTGCGCCTCCGCGGCGTTGGCACGGGCGAGCTCGAGCATCTCGGTCGTCATGTCGACCCCGTAGGCGAAGCCGGTAGGGCCCACCCGTCGGGCCGAGAGCAGCACGTCGATCCCACCGCCCGAGCCGAGGTCCAGCACCCGCTCCCCGGCGCGGAGGTCGGCCACGGCGGTCGGGTTGCCGCAGCCCAGGCTCGCGAGCACGGCGGCGTCGGGCAGCTCCGCGGTCGCTCCGCCGTAGAGCT
>NZ_JALPKN010000354.1 GCF_023630195.1 Actinotalea sp. C106
GCCCACCCCCGCCGCGGGAGGCCGCCGCCGGGGCGCCGTCGGCCGTGCAGGACTCGCCGTCGGGCCGGCTCGGGCCGCAGGGGGCACGGTCCTCGCGGTTCTTCGGGTCGAACACGGGGCAGGCGTACTTCGTCGAGCTGATCATCGCGGCCGTGGTGCTCTGCGTGCTGGTGCTGCGGGGGCTGGAGTACGCGCTCGCGATGAGCGCGGAGGGTGGGGTCTCCTCGGAGGTCGCCTCCGCCCTCGCGCTGCAGCACCCGCTGACGGCGTGGTTCGGCGCCTGGTGGGTCGGGGCGGGCACCGAGGCCCTCGAGACGGCGGTGGTGCTGGTCGCCCTGCTGAAGATCGTCACCTCGATGACCTGGATGGTCGTCGTGGGGCGTCGGCCGGCGATGGGGGTCTCGTGGCACCGGTTCCTCGCCGTGGTCAACGTGTGGGCGCGGCGCGAGGTCGACGGCTCCCCCGCCCTGGGCCCGGTGCCGCCGGTGCGGGCCGCGGGCAAGGTCGTGGACTTCGAGGCGATCGACGACCTGCCCGAGGACGCGCGGCTCGGCGTCGGGCAGCTCGAGGACTTCACGTGGAAGGGGCTGCTGGACTTCTCGACTTGTACCGAGTGCGGCCGCTGCCAGGAGCAGTGCCCGGCCTGGAACACCGGCAAGCCCCTCTCCCCCAAGCTGATGATCACCGCCCTGCGCGACCACGCCTACGCCAGCGCCCCCTACCTGCAGCCCGCCCCCAACGCGGCGACCGCCCCCACGGGCCTGACCACCACCACCGGCCACCTCCCTCCCGGCCTCGTGTCAGCCGACCTCGTGTCAGAACGTGGGGGTGCCAGGGGTATCCCTGCTTCTGACTCGAGCTCGGCCGCCAGCTCGGCAGCGAGCTCGGACACGAGCCATGCGGGGGTGGACGTGCTCGCACTGGTGGGGGACGTCATCGACCCGCAGGCGTTGTGGGACTGCACCATGTGCGGGGCCTGCGTGCAGCAGTGCCCGGTGGACATCGAGCACGTCGACCACATCGTCGACCTGCGTCGCAACCAGGTGCTCATGGAGTCGGCCTTCCCCGAGGAGCTCGGCCCCATGTTCACCAAGCTCGAGAAGCAGGCCAACCCCTGGGGCATGGCCCCGCGCAAGCGCCTCGACTGGGCGCAGGGCCTCGGCTTCGAGGTCCCGGTGATCGGGGCCGACGTCGAGGACGCGAGCGAGGTCGACTACCTGTTCTGGGTCGGCTGCGCCGGGGCCTACGAGGACCGCGCCAAGCGCACCACCCGCGCCGTGGCCGAGCTGCTGCACGCCGCCGGGGTGAGCTTCGCGGTGCTGGGCGACGGCGAGTCCTGCACGGGGGACCCCGCGCGTCGCGCAGGCAACGAGTTCCTCTTCCAGATGCTCGCCCAGGCGAACGTCGAGGTGCTCACCGAGATCAAGGCCCAGCGCATCGTGGTGACCTGCGCGCACTGCTTCAACACCATCAGCCGCGAGTACCCCCAGCTCGGCGGGCGCTTCGAGGTGGTGCACCACACCGAGCTCCTCGACCGCCTGGTCACCGACGGTCGCCTGACCCCCACCACCAGGCCCGACGACGACGCCTCCGCCGGCACCGTGACCTACCACGACCCGTGCTTCCTCGGCCGGCACAACCAGATCTACACCCCGCCCCGTGACCTGATCGGCGCCCTGCCCGGGGTGACCCTCACCGAGATGCCACGTACCCAGGAGCGGTCCTTCTGCTGCGGCGGCGGGGGCGCCCGGGTGTGGATGGAGGAGTCGACCGGGACGCGGATCAGCACCGACCGCGCGACCGAGGCCCTCGACACCGGGGCCCGCACCATCGCGACCGGCTGCCCGTTCTGCACGGTGATGCTGACCGACGGGGTCGCCGCCGCGAGCGCCGCCGGGGCCGGGACCGGTCAAGGCCCGGTCGAGGTGGTCGACGTCGCGATCATGCTGCGGGACGCGGTGCTGCCGCCCGACCAGCCCCCCGCCTGACCCCACGCCGCGTGTCAGAACCTGGGATACCTCTGGCACCCCCACGTTCTGACACGAGAGTGAAGGTCAGAGGTCGGCCGGGTCCACGATGAAGCCCATCATGTCCGTGATCTCCCCGCCGACGGCCTTGTGCACGGCGCGGGTGATGGCGATGACCAGGGGCGTGGCCCGGCCGCGGGCCACGCGGAGGTTCAGGCTCGGGCGCTCGGACTCGAGGTCGGCGAGGTCCTCGGGCTCCCAACGCACGGTGTAGCCCACGGCGCCGCGCTCGGCCCAGGGGATGCTCGCGATGACGGGGGGCAGCACGGTCTCACCGGTGACCTCCAGCGCGATCATCCCGTCGAGGTCGAGGTCCACGAGCGCGCCGTAGCCCTGCATGGGCTCGGGGTCGGTGAGGGCGGAGATGTCCCGCTCGTCGGCGGCGACGTGCAGGGCGTGACGCTGCTCGGCGTTGATCACCTCGGCCCCCGGCACGGCCTGCAGGCCGGTGCCCTGGGGCGGTCCGTTCCAACGGCCGTCGGGCAGGTTGAGGTAGGCCCGCGGCACGGCCTGGCGCATGACGGTCAGTGCGGCGTCGGGCTCGAGCCAGATGTCCGTCCACACCGTCAGGTCGACGGCGCCGGAGGGGTCCGGCACGAGCACCGCGGCGGAGTGGTCAGCGACCGGGGCGACCCGCACCGCCCCACCCAGGCGGCGCGCGACGTCGACCAGCCACCGCACCACCCGCTCCTCGTCGCGCACGGGCAGCCAT
>NZ_JALPKN010000355.1 GCF_023630195.1 Actinotalea sp. C106
GGTCGGGCGTCGGCGGGGGACCGGGCGCACGAGGTGCGCCGTGAGCTGCTGGCCGGCCTCATCGGCTCGGCCGGGGAGCCCGCCTGGCGCGAGCTGCGCCCGGGGGTCGACACCCGTGGGGCGCTGGCCGAGCGGCTCTGACGAGCTCGTCCGGTCCGTCGGTGCCCCGGCCTGCGACGCCGCACGGACGCCACCACGGGGGATGGCCCCGCAGTGGTACCGTGGACCGCATCCCCCCGGCACCTCGAGCGGAACCGCGCACCCACGGGAGCGCAGGGCTTGTCCGCCGACGGGGACCAAGCCACCTGATGGTCGGGCCTCGCGGTCGTCGATCCTCCGTGGCGCGACCAACGATCCGGGTACGGCTCGGACGTCGACCACGCGGCCCATCTCCCCATGTGACGGCCGCCGACGAGGGGGAAGGATCCTTCGTGACAGAGACCATCGAGGCTGCGCAGAGCAGCTCTGCGACCAGCGCAGACGCCAGCAGCCCGTCCCGCAGCGGTGCGTTGTCGTCCCTGCGACTGCCTGAGCTCCAGGCCCTCGCGGCCGAGCTCGGCATGCAGGGCACGGCGGGGATGCGCAAGGGCGACCTGGTGAGCGCGATCCGTGAACGGCGTGCCTCCGGCGGGGACGCGGCCGCGTCCGCTTCCGGTGGTTCTAGCCGAGCGCGCAAGGCCGACGAGGCCGCGCAGGAGCAGCCCGTCGAGCCCGCCAAGGCCCCCCGTCGGAGCCGCAGCCGGAACCAGGAGCGTCCCGCTGAGGAGCGCCCTGCCGAGGAGCGCCCTGCCGAGGAGCGCTCTGCCGAGGAGCGCACCGCCCAGGAGCGCCCCGCCCAGGACGAGCGCGCGTCCCGCTCCGAGGACCGCGCCCCCGAGCGCGGTCACGGCAACGAGACCCCGGACGAGCGGGCGGCTCGTGCGGCTGAGGCTGCGCGTGCGGTCACGGTCGAGGGCCGGCGCTCACGTCGTTCGGGCCGGGCCGAGGGTGCGCCCGAGCAGAGCAAGGACCAGCAGCGCCCCGAGGAGCAGCAGGGTGCGCCCCGCCGCTCCGACGGCGACGACCGAGACCAGGGTCGCGCCGGGCACGGGCAGGACAGCAGCCAGGACCGCGACGGTCAGGGTCGCGGGGGGCGTGACGGTCAGGCCCGTGGTGGCCGGGACAACCAGGGGCTGCGTGACGGCCAGGGCAGCCGCGAGAACCAGCCTGGTCGTGAGGGCCAGGGCGGTCGCAACCGTCAGGACGACGGCGAGGACGAGCCCGGTGGGCGCCGTCGTCGTGGCCGGTACCGCGACCGCGACCGCAACAAGCGCCGCGGGGGCCGCGCCGGTCAGGACGACCTGCGCGGTGACGACGAGGTCGAGGTCCACGACGACGACGTCCTGCTCCCGGTCGCGGGCATCCTCGACATCAAGGACAACTACGCGTTCGTGCGGACCTCGGGCTACCTGCCGGGGGACAACGACGTCTACGTGTCGATGAACCAGGTCAAGAAGAACGGCATGCGCAAGGGTGACGCCGTCGTCGGCGCCGTCAAGCAGCGTGGCGAGGGCGACCCGCAGCCCCAGGGGCGCAACTCCAAGGTCAACGCCCTGGTGCGCCTGGACTCGATCAACGGCATGTCTCCCGAGGAGTCCCGTGCGCGTGCCGAGTTCGGCAAGCTCACGCCGCTCTACCCGCAGGACCGCCTGCGCCTCGAGACCGAGCCCGGGATCATGACGACCCGGGTCATCGACCTGGTCGCCCCGATCGGCAAGGGGCAGCGTGGCCTGATCGTCTCGCCCCCCAAGGCGGGCAAGACGCTCGTGCTGCAGGCGATCGCCAACGCGATCACCACGAACAACCCCGAGGTCCACCTCATGGTCGTGCTCGTCGACGAGCGCCCCGAGGAGGTCACCGACATGCAGCGCACCGTCAAGGGCGAGGTCATCGCCTCGACCTTCGACAGGCCGGCGGACGACCACACGACCGTGGCCGAGCTCGCCATCGAGCGGGCCAAGCGCCTGGTCGAGCTGGGCCAGGACGTCGTCGTGCTGCTGGACTCGATCACCCGCCTCGGGCGTGCGTACAACATCGCGGCGCCCGCCTCGGGCCGGATCCTGTCCGGGGGCGTCGACTCGAGCGCGCTCTACCCGCCCAAGCGGTTCTTCGGGGCGGCACGCAACATCGAGCACGGCGGGTCCCTCACCATCCTCGCGACGGCGCTGGTCGAGACCGGCTCGAAGGCCGACGAGGTCATCTTCGAGGAGTTCAAGGGCACCGGGAACATGGAGCTCAAGCTCTCCCGGACCCTCGCGGACAAGCGGATCTTCCCGGCCGTGGACGTGGACGCCTCGGGGACGCGCCGCGAGGAGATCCTCATCCCCGCCGACGAGCTGAAGATCAGCTGGAAGCTGCGACGGGTGATGAGCGCCCTGGACCAGCAGCAGGCCATCGAGCTGCTCCTGGGCAAGCTGCGGGAGACGCGCTCGAACGTGGAGTTCCTCCTCCAGGTGCAGAAGACGACGCCGACGGCTCCCGGCCAGCGCGACGACTGATCGGCACGGCGGTGCCCGAGGGCGCCGCCGACGCTCGAGCGCACGCCCCCGCACCTCGGTGCGGGGGCGTGCGTCGTCCCGGACCGGGCGTCGCTCAGGTCAGGTGGGACGAGGCGGGGCCGCTCGCGCTGGCCCAGAAGGCGCGCGCGGCGGCGCGCAGGGTCCCGCCGTGCCAGCCGGTCACCTCCCGGAGGGCG
>NZ_JALPKN010000356.1 GCF_023630195.1 Actinotalea sp. C106
CGCCGTCGCACCGAGGTGCGACGGCGCCGTCAGCGCGTCAGGCGGAGGACTCAGCCGAGCTTGTGGCCGGCCGACCGCAGCTGGCGGCACGCCTCGGCGATGCGCGAGGCCATGCCGGCCTCGGCGAGCTTGCCCCAGGCGCGCGGGTCGTAGGCCTTCTTGTTGCCCACCTCGCCGTCGATCTTGAGCACGCCGTCGTAGTTCTTGAACATGTGGCTGACGACCGGGCGCGTGAACGCGTACTGGGTGTCGGTGTCGATGTTCATCTTGATGACGCCGTTGTCGACGGCCTCGGCGATCTCGGCCTCGGTCGAGCCCGAGCCGCCGTGGAAGACGAGGTCGAACGGGTTGGTCTTGCCGACCTTCGCGCCGACGGCGTCCTGGATCTCCTTGAGGATCGCCGGGCGCAGCTTGACCGCACCGGGCTTGTAGACGCCGTGCACGTTGCCGAAGGTCAGAGCCGTCAGGTAGCGACCCTTGTCACCCGAGCCGAGGGCCGCGACCGTCGCGAGGCCGTCCTCGACCGTGGTGTAGAGCTTGTCGTTGATCTCGGCCTCGTGGCCGTCCTCCTCGCCACCGACGACGCCGATCTCGACCTCGAGGATGGTGCGGGCAGCGGTCGAGAGCTCGAGGAGCTCGGCGGAGATCGCGAGGTTCTCCTCGAGCGGGATGTCCGAGCCGTCGAACATGTGCGACTGGAAGGTCGGCAGCTTGCCGTCCTTGACCTGCTGCGCCTCGATCTGGAGCAGGGGGCGCACCCAGGTGTCGAGGTTGCTCTTGGTGCAGTGGTCCGTGTGGAGGGCGACGGTGATGCCGTAGCCCTTGGCGACCTCGGCCGCGTACGCGGCGAGGGCCAGCGAGCCCGCGACGCGGTCCTTGACGGTCGAGCCCGAGGCGTACTCGGAGCCGCCCACGGAGACCTGGATGATGCCGTCGGACTCCGCCTCGGCGAAGCCCTGGAGCGCGGCCGTGAGGGTCTGCGACGAGGTGACGTTGACGGCGGGGTAGGCGAAGCTGCCCGCACGCGCCCGGTCGATCATCTCGTTGTAGACCTCGGGAGTGGCGATAGGCATGGGGTCTCCTGCGGTGAGTGGGGTGGTTTTCGGTCCCATGGTGGCACGGATCGATCCCGTCGCGCCGGGACCTCTCGCCCGGTGGCGCGGGTGCCGCGAGCCCGGCCGAACCGCAGCGGACCGCCGGTTCAGGCGTGCTGGACCACCCACGCGTGCATCGCGATCGCGGCCGCCGCGCCGGCGTTGATCGATCGGGTCGAGCCGAACTGGCGGATGTGCAGCACGTCCTGGCACACGGCCCGCGCAGCTTCCGACAACCCCGTGCCTTCCTGGCCCAGGAGCAGCACGCAGGCCCGCGGCAGGGTGTACCCCTCGAGGGCCACCGACCCCGGCAGGTTGTCGATGCCGAGCACGGGCAACCCTGCCTGCTCGGCCCAGGCTGTCAGGTCAGCGATCTCGGGGTGGTGCCGCAGGTGCTGGTAGCGATCGGTGACCATCGCCCCGCGGCGGTTCCACCGACGCCGGCCCACCACGTGCACCTCGGCCGCGGCGAAGGCGTTCGCGGTGCGGACCACCGAGCCGATGTTGAGGTCGTGCGCCCAGTTCTCGATGGCCACGTGGAAGGGGTGCCGGCGGGTGTCGAGGTCGGCGACGATCGCCTCGACCGTCCAGTACCGGTACTCGTCCACCACGTTGCGGCGGTCCCCGTGCTCGAGCAGCTCGGCGTCGTAGCGAGGGGCACCGTCGACCTCGAGCGGCGGCCAGGCCTCAGGCCCGCCCGGCCAGGGACCGACCCCGACCTCCTCGCCCGTCACTGGCGACCCCGCCGCTCCGCCTGTCACTGGCGACTCCGCCGCTCTGCCTGTCACTGGCGACTCCGTCGCCAGGCGTCCCGGGCGGTGAGGCGAGAGGCGGTGTGCAGCACGGAGCGCTCGTAGAGTCGCACCCCCAGGGCGACGAAGAGCACCGCCGTGCCCAGCACGACGAGCGCCGCGACCACGGGCTCCCAGGGCTCGGCGTTGCCCAGCACCACGCGCGCGGGCATGAGCAACGGGGCGGTGAACGGCACGTAGGAGAGCACGCGCTGCGTCGGGCCCGGGTCGATCGCGAAGATGGCCGCGAAGAACGGGGCGATCACCAGGACCTGCATGAAGATCGTGGTGGAGTTGAGGTCCTCGACCCTCGAGGCGAGGGCCCCCGCCGCCGCCCACAGGCACGCGAGCATGGTGAAGCCGAGCAGGAAGAACAGCACGAACCAGCCCGAGGCCCCGACCACCTCCTCGACCAGCCGGCCCTGCCCCGCGAGGGTCGCGCCCAGCAGACCGGCCCCCAGGATCACCACGATCTGCCCCACGGCCATCAGGGTGTTGCCCAGCACCTTGCCCGCGAGCAGCCAGCGCACCGGCACCGCCGCGACCAGCAGCTCGACCACCCGGGACTGCTTCTCCTCGACCACGCTCTGCGCGATCGACATGCCGAAGGTGAGCACCGACAGGTAGAAGAGGAAGGCGAACAGCAGCACGAGCAGCTGCGGGGGCACGACGCTGGCCGGCTGCGCGTCGAGAAGCACGACCTCGGGGGCCACGGGGCTCGTCAGGGCCCGCACCTCGGCCGCGCTCAGGCCCGCCTCGGCGGGCGCGACCCCGCCCTGGACCTCGTTGGCCGCCGCCCGGACCAGGGCCTCGGGCTCGACCGGCACCGCCTCGGAGCCGGGC
>NZ_JALPKN010000357.1 GCF_023630195.1 Actinotalea sp. C106
CCGCAGCCCCGCCTGCGGCCCCGGACCGGCGCCCGCGGCCCCCGGTGGGCCACAGCCCGTCGAGGAACCGCGTGCGCTTGCGGCTCGCGCGGGCCCCGGGGTTGCGGGCTCGGGCATAGCTGAGCTCGAGGTGCTCGCGGGCGCGAGTGATCCCGACGTAGAGCAGGCGTCGCTCCTCGGCCACGGCGGCATCGGTCTCCGCGAGGGAGATCGGCATGAGGCCCTCGCTCAGGCCGGTGAGGAAGACCGCGTCCCACTCGAGCCCCTTGGCGGCGTGCAGGGAGGCCAGGGTCACCCCCTCGACGGCGGGGGCGTGCTGGGCCGAGGCCCGCTCGTCGAGCTCGGCGACCAGGTCCACCAAGGAGGCCTCAGGGCGGGTCGCGACGAGGTCGTCGGCCAGCGCGACCAGGGCCTGGACCGAGTCCCACCGCTCGCGCACCGCGCCGCGGGCCGTCGGCGCCTCCTCGGTCCACCCGACCGAGGCCAGGACCCCGCGCACGGCTTCGCCTAACGTGGCGTCGGCCGAGGAGCGCGCCGCCCCGCGCAGCAGCACGATCGCGTCCCGCACCTCCTTGCGGGCGAAGAACCGCTCCCCGCCCCGGACCAGGTAGCCGATACCCGCGTCTGCCAGCGCCTGCTCGTAGGCCTCGGACTGCGCGTTGGTCCGGTACAGCACGGCGATCTCGCTCGCGGGGGTGCCGGCGGCGATCAGCCGGCCCACCCGGGCGGCGACCCCCGAGGCCTCGGCCTCGTCGTCGTCGTAGACCGTGAAGCCGACCGGCGGGCCGGTGGGGCGCTGGGCCACGAGCTCGAGGGCCGTGGTGCCGCGCCGTCGGCCAGGGACCGCGCTGAGGAGCCTGTTGGCGAGGTCGACCACCTGGGGGGTCGAGCGGTAGTCCCGCACCAGCCGCACGACCTGGGCCCCGGGCCGCTTCTGCGCGAAGGTGAGCAGGTGGTGGGGCGTCGCCCCGGTGAAGGAGTAGATGGTCTGGCTCGGGTCCCCGACCACGCAGAGCTCGTGGCGGCCGCCGAGCCACTGGTCCAGCAGGTACTGCTGCGCCGGGGAGACGTCCTGGTACTCGTCCACGACGAAGTGCCGGTACTGCCCGCGGACGGTCTCGGCGACGTCGCGTCGGCTCTCGAGCATGTGCCCCAGCATGACGAGGACGTCCTCGAAGTCGATGACCCCGCGCGCGTCCTTGGCCTCCTCGTAGGCGGTGATGAGCCGCGCGACGGTCGCGCGGTCGTACCCGGCGGGCGGCGGACGGTCGGTCGCCGTCGCGGCCCGCACGTAGTCGTCGGCCGCGACCAGGCTCACCTTGGACCACTCGATCTCCGAGGCGAGGTCGCGGATACTCAGCCGGTCCACGCCCAGGCTGAGGCGGGCCGCGGCCTCGGCGACCACGGAGGCCTTGTGCTCGAGGATGCGCGGCGGGGTGCCACCGACCACCTGGGGCCAGAAGTAGCTCAGCTGTCGCAGCGCCGCGGCGTGGAAGGTGCGCGCCTGGACCCCCGCGACCCCGAGCTGCCGCAGCCGGGTGCGCATCTCCCCCGCGGCCCGCGCGGTGAAGGTCACCGCCAGGACGCTCGTCGGCTTGTAGGTCCCCGTCCGGACCCCGTAGGCGATGCGGTGCGTGATCGCTCGCGTCTTGCCGGTGCCCGCTCCCGCGAGCACGCAGACGGGGCCGGTGAGGGCGAGGGCGACCTCGCGCTGGTCGGGGTCGAGGGCGTCGAGGAGCTGGTCGGCGGACATCGCCCCCGAGTCTGTCAGGCTCCGCCGACACCCCCGACCGCGAGGAGCCCACCGCGGGGGGCACGGGGGGGCACGGGAAGAGGACGCGGTCGGCGCGGGTTACGGTGACGACAGCCGACGACGTGAGGGATCTGATGAGCGACGCCACGACCACCCCGCCCGCCCCAGGCACGGTGACGATGTACTCGACGACCTGGTGCGGCTACTGCCGCCGCCTGAAGTCCCAGATGGACTCGGCGGGCGTGCCCTACACCGAGGTCAACATCGAGGAGCACCCCGGCGCGGCGAGCTACGTCGAGCAGATCAACGGCGGCAACCAGACGGTGCCGACCCTGCTCTTCCCCGACGGGACGGCCGCGACCAACCCCTCCCTCGCCGAGGTCCAGCAGCGCCTCGCGGGCTGAGCAGGCGTCCGGCGCTCAGTCGCTCTCGATCGGGGCGCCGAGCCAGTCCTCGATGAGGGCGCGAGCGACCGACGCGCGGGTGGGCAGCAGGACCTCACCCCGCCCGACGGCGCCGACGAGCTCGTCCCGGGTGAACCAGCGCGCCTCGGTGAGCTCGTCGCCGTCGACGTCGATCTCGGTCGAGGTCGCCCGTGCCGTGAAGGCGAGCATCAGCGAGGCCGGGAACGGCCACGGCTGGCTGCCCTGGTAGGCGACCTCCCCGACCACGACGCCGACCTCCTCGCCGACCTCGCGCCGGACCGCCGCCTCGAGGGACTCCCCCGGCTCGACGTACCCCGCGAGGGTCGAGAAGCGCCGCTCGGGCCAGTGCGGCGCGTGCCCCAGGAGCAGCCGGTCCTGGTCGTCGGTGACGGCCATGATGACGGCCGGGTCGGTGCGCGGGTAGTGGTCGGACCCGTCGACCGTGCAGCGCCGCACCCAGCCACCGAGGACCGAGACCGTCGGGGCGCCACAGCGCGGGCAGTGCACGTGCCGCGGGTGCCACGCCGCGAGCCCGA
>NZ_JALPKN010000358.1 GCF_023630195.1 Actinotalea sp. C106
CTGTGGGCGGTGCGGACCACGCCCGAGACGCCGCGGGCGGGCCCGTTGAGGAACGCGACCACCTGGTCGGAGCCCATCGCGACTGCGTCGGCCCCCGCCGCGACGTCGTCGCGCGTGGGGCTGCCGGGCTCGGGGGCGCCACCCGTGGTGGGGGTGTCGCGGGCCCCGGCGGCGATGGCGCGGGCGATCGGGTGCTCGCTGCGGCCCTCGACAGCCCCGGCGAAACGCAGCAGCTCCTCGCGCTCGACGCCCTCCGCGGTCAGCACCTCGACGAGCTCCATGCGGCCCTCGGTCACGGTGCCGGTCTTGTCGAGCACCACGGTGTCGACGCGGCGGGTGGACTCGAGGATCTCAGGGCCCTTGATGAGGATGCCGAGCTGGGCGCCGCGGCCCGTGCCGACCAGCAGGGCCGTCGGTGTGGCCAGGCCCAGGGCGCACGGGCAGGCGATGATCAGCACGGCGACGGCCGCCGTGAACGCCGCCTGCACGCCGCCGCCGACCAGCAGCCAGACGACGAAGGTTCCGACGGCGAGCACGTTGACGATCGGGACGAACACCGCCGAGATCCGGTCGGCCAGCCGCTGGATCGGTGCCTTGCCCGTCTGGGCCTGGGCGACCAGGCGGCCGATCTGCGCGAGCATCGTCTCCTCGCCCACGCGGGTCGCCCGCACCGCGAGCCAGCCCGAGGTGTTGATGGTCGCCCCGGTCACCTGGCTGCCCGGCTCGACGTCCACGGGTACGGGCTCACCGGTGAGCAGCGAGGTGTCGACGGCGCTCGTGCCCTCGACGACCACGCCGTCGGTGGCGACCTTCTCCCCGGGCCGGACGGCGAACAGGTCGCCCTCGCGCAGGTCCTCGACCGGGACCTCGCGCTCGGTGCGGCGACCGCCGTCGTCGACCAGCAGGGTCGCCTGGGTCGCGCCCAGGGAGAGCAGGGTGCGCAGGGCGTCGCCGGCCTGGCGGCGTGAGCGGTGCTCGGCGTAGCGACCCGCGAGCAGGAAGGTCGCGACGACGGCGGCGACCTCGAAGTAGATCTCGGGCATGTGCATCTCGCCCGCGCCCAGGCGAGGGATGAGCACCGGCTCCATCCGCATGCCGATCTCGCCCGCGCCGCCGAGGGTCACCGCCCAGACGGACCACAGGCTCGCCGCGGTGATGCCGAGGGAGACCAGGGTGTCCATGGTCGAGGAGCCGTGGCGTGCCGCCCGGACCGCAGCGCGGTGGAAGGGCCACGCGGCCCAGGTCACCACGGGCAGTGCCAGGGCCGTCACGACCCACTGCCAGCCCGGGAACTGCAGCGGCGGCACCATCGACAGCACCAGCACCGGCAACGTGAGGATCGAGGCGACGATCAGACGACGGCGCAGGTCCTCGCCCCGGTCCCGCTCGGGGGCCGAGGTGTCCTCGTCCGGGTCCATCTCGTGGCCCTCGGCCATCGAGTGGCCCGAGAGGGTCATGTCGTGGCCGTCGTGCGCGCCTGCGTCACCCGCCCCGTGCTCGGTCGCGGCCTCTCGCGCGGCCTTGGCCCTGGCGACGGCGCGGCTGTCGCGCAGCACGGTCGCGGAGTAGCCCGCGGCCTGGACGGCCTTGACCACCGACGCCGCGTCGACGTCGTCGGAGACGTGGACCTGGGCGGTCTCGGTCGCGAGGTTGACTGTCGCCGTGGCCCCCGGGACCTTGCCGATCTTCTTCTCGACCCGCGCCACGCACGAGGCGCAGGTCATGCCGCTCACGGCGAGGTCGAGCACGGCGACGGGGGCCGTCGTCTGCTCGTGGGGTGAGGGGGTGGTGGCCGTGCCGGGGGCGGTGGTTCCCGTGCCGGGGGCGGGGGTGCCTGCGGGGTTCTGGTCGGTCATGCGATCACGTCCGAGGTCGTGGTGCGGGTGGGGTGTCGACAGCGGCTGGCTGCGGGCTGCGCCGGGCTGGTGCTGGGCCGGCGCAGCCCGTCAGCGGCTCAGATCAGCGATCGCGGCGGGGCGATCGTGTAGCCCGCCTCGTCGATCGCGCCGGCGACGGCCTCGTCGCTGAGTGGCTCGGTGCTGGTGATGGTGACCGTCGAGGTGCCGCCCGTCACGAGGTCGACGTCGACCGCGGTGACGCCGGTCAGGGCGCGCAGCTCCTCGTCGACCGAGCTGACGCAGTGCCCGCAGGTCATGCCCTGGACGCCGACGGTGGTGGTCTGGGTGCTGGTGCTCATGGTGCTCTCCTGTCTACGTCTCGTGTCAGAACCTCAGATACCCCTGGGTATCCGTGCTCCTGACACGAGGTGGGTGGGTGGTCAGCTGCGGACGAGGCGGGCGATGGCGTCGGCCGCCTCACGGACCTTGGCGGCCCCGGCCTCGTCGGACTCGCGCGCCGCGTCGACGACGCAGTGCGCGAGGTGGTCCTCGAGCAGGCCCAGGCTCACGGCCTCGAGGGCCTTCGTGACTGCCGAGACCTGGGTGAGGATGTCGATGCAGTACGTGTCCTCGTCGACCATGCGCGCGATCCCACGGACCTGCCCCTCCACGCGGCGCAGCCGCTTGAGGTAGTCGTCCTTGCTGCCGGTGTATCCCGCCACGGGCCCCTCCTCGGTGTCTGCAGGCTCAACACCATACCCCCCATGGGTATTTCGGTCGCCAGGACGGAGGTCCCGCTCGAGCCGCTCGACGGTGGGAGGCGCGCCCCGATGCCCGCCGGGCCGCGCCCCGCCGCCCCCACGCCCGCCGGGCC
>NZ_JALPKN010000359.1 GCF_023630195.1 Actinotalea sp. C106
GGCGGCACGTCGGCACGGGGCGGTCCTGCGCGGCTGACCGTGCCGACCTCGTCGGGCTCGGGCTGACCTCTGCGGGCTGACCTCCGCTGGCCGGAACGGCAGGGGGCAGCCAGCCACGTCGCCTCAGGGCACCAGGAGGACCTTGCCCGTGCTGCCCCGGCCCTCGAGCAGGCGGTGGGCCTCGGCGGCCTCGGCGAGCGGGAGGGTCGCGCCGACCCTGACCTCGAGGGAGCCGCGCAGCATGGCGTCGAAGACGGCCGCCGCGCGGTGCAGGAGCTCGGCGCGGGTGGCCACGTGGTGCGCCAGGGTCGGTCGGGTCAGGAACACCGAGCCGGCCCTGGCTAGCCGCTGGGGGTCGACCGGGTCCACCTGTCCCGAGGAGCCCCCGAAGAGTGCGAGGCCGCCCCGGGGTACCAGGCTCGCGAGAGACCCGTCGAAGGTCGCCGCGCCGACCCCGTCGAAGACCGTCTCGACCCCTCCGACGTGCTCGCGCACCCGGACGGGCAGCTCCTCGGTGAGATCCCGGAGCTGGTCGTAGCGGATGACGTGGCTGGCCCCCGCCGCACGGGAGAGCGCGGCCTTCTCCTCGGTCGAGACGGTGGTGACGACGACGGCTCCACGCGCGACGGCGAGCTGCGTCAGGAGCAGGCCCACGCCACCGGCCCCGGCGTGGACCAGGAGCCGTTGGCCGGCGGTCACCGGGAAGGTCGAGTCGACCAGGTAGTGCGCCGTCAGGCCCTGGAGCATCACGGCGGCAGCCTGCTCGAGGGTCACGGCGTGCGGTACGGGGACGGCGTGCCGCGCGGCGAGCTCGACCTGCTCGGCGTAGGAGCCCGCGGTGCCGTCGACCCAGGCCACCCGGTCGCCCACCGCGAGGCCCTCGACCTCGGCCCCGACGGCGGTGACCGTCCCGGCGCCCTCGCTGCCCACGACGTGGGGGTAGGGCATCGGGTAGGTGCCGGACCGGCGGTAGGTGTCGATGAAGTTGACCCCGGCCGCCGCCACCTCGACCAGGACCGTGCCGGGGCTGGGAGGCGCCTCCGGGAGGTCGGCCAGCTCGAGGACCTCGGGGCCGCCTGCTCGGAGGGCTCGGATCGCGCGCATGCTGGCAGAACGCGCGGGTCGGCGGGAGCATTCCGGACCACGCGCCCGCCCGGGGGCACCCGGTCATGCAGTGGCGTGTATATTCATGCACATGTCAGTCTCAGTCGCCGTGTCCGGAGCGAGCGGGTACGCCGGGGGAGAGGTGCTGCGCCTGCTCGCGTCCCACCCCGGGGTCGAGGTCGGGGCCGTGACGGCCTTCTCCTCCGCGGGGGACCGCCTCGGGCACCACCAGCCTCACCTCCGCTCCCTGGCCCACCGCGAGATCCTGCCCACGAGCGCCACGACCCTCGCGGGGCACGACGTCGTCGTGCTCGCCCTGCCGCACGGAGCCTCGGCCGCGGTCGCCGCCGAGCTGGGCGAGGAGGTACTGGTCCTGGACTGCGCAGCGGACCACCGGCTGGTCGACCCCGCAGCCTGGGAAGCCTTCTACGGCACGGCGCACGCCGGGACCTGGCCCTACGGGCTCCCCGAGCTGATCCGGGCCGACGGGACCCGCCAGCGTGAGGAGCTCCTCGGAGCCCGCCGCGTGGCGGTGCCCGGGTGCAACGTCACGGCCGTGACCCTCGGGATCCAGCCGGGCGTGGCCCGCGGCATCGTCGAGACCGCCGACCTCGTGGCTGTCCTCGCCGTCGGCTACTCGGGGGCTGGTCGGGCGACGCGGGCGAACCTCCTCGCGGCCGAGGGGCTCGGGTCCGCAGTGCCCTACGCCGTCGCGGGCACGCACCGCCACATCCCCGAGATCGAGCAGAACCTCCGGGCCGTCGGCGCCGAGACGGTCGGACTGTCCTTCACGCCGACGCTCGTCCCGATGTCCCGCGGGATCCTCGCCACGACCACCGCGCGCCTGGTGCCCGGGACCGACCCCGCGGCCGTCCGCGACGCATGGGCCGAGGCCTATGCGGACGAGCCCTTCGTCGAGCTGCTGCCCGAGGGGCAGTGGCCCTCGACGGCGGCCACCGTCGGCGCCAACACGGCCCTCGTGCAGGTCGCCGTCGATGAGCGCGCCGGCCGGGTCGTGACCGTCTGCGCCCTGGACAACCTGGTCAAGGGCACCGCAGGGGCCGCCGTGCAGTCGATGAACCTCGCGCTCGGTCTCCCCGAGACGCTGGGCCTGCCGATCGAAGGAGTAGCACCGTGAGCGTCACCGGTCCCGCCGGGTTCCGGGCGGCCGGGGTCGCCGCCGGCCTCAAGAGCTCGGGGGCCCCGGACGTCGCCCTCGTCGTCAACGACGGCCCTGTCCAGGCCGCGGCGGCCGTCTTCACGACCAACCGGGTCCAGGCCGCCCCCGTCCAGTGGTCGCGGGTCGCCGTCGGGGACGGTGTGGCCCGCGCCGTGGTCCTCAACTCGGGCGGGGCCAACGCGTGCACCGGGCCCGAGGGCTTCCTCGACACGCACCGCACCGCCGAGCACGTGGCCGAGGGCCTCGGCTGCTCGGCCGGGGACGTGCTCGTGTGCTCGACCGGGCTCATCGGCGTGCGGCTGCCCATGGACCGCCTGCTGGCCGGGGCAGACGCGGCGACGGCGGCCCTGGCGGGGGACGGCGGGCC
>NZ_JALPKN010000035.1 GCF_023630195.1 Actinotalea sp. C106
GGCGGGGGTGAGGAGCTCGCCCGTGCCGTCCCCGCCGACCTCGCCGGGCTGCAGGCCCTGCGCGGTGAGCTCGCCGGCATCGACCTCGTCATCGCGACCGACGTCGACGTGCCCCTGCTCGGGCTGCACGGCGCCAGCGCCGGCTTCGCCCAGCAGAAGGGGGCCGATCCCGAGCAGGCCCAGCGTCTCGAGCGAGCACTGGGGCACTGGGCCCAGGTGGTCGCCGGCGTGGCGGCCGAGGACGCCCCGCGACCGAGTCTGCTGGCCCCCGCCCCCGCGCCGGGCAGCTGGGTGGTCGCGTCCTGCCGGGCGCGCGGGTCGTGGCCGAGGCGGTCGGGCTCGGGGCGCGCATGGCCGAGAGCGACCTCGTGCTCACCGGGGAGGGGACCCTCGACTGGCAGTCCCTGCACGGCAAGGTGGTCGCTGCGGTCGCCACCGAGGGCCTCGAGCACGCGGTCCCCGTCGTCGCGGTGGCCGGTCAGGTGGCGCTCGGCCGACGGGAGTGGGGAGCGGCCGGGCTCGCCGGCGTCTACGCCCTCGCTGAGCGTCCCGAGGAGCTCACCCGGGCGATCGCCGCCCCGGCCGAGGCCCTGGTCGCCCGGGTGGCCCGGGTGGCCCGGACCTGGTCGCGCTGAGGGGCGTACGCTGGGCGGGAACATGGCCGCACCCGACGGTGTTGCCATCGACGGACTGTGCAAGCCCCCGAGAGCCACCGGAGACACCATGAGCGAGACCACGGAGACCACGACCCACGGGGTCGAGCTGAGCGACGTCGCCGCGGGCAAGGTGCGCACCCTGCTCGAGCAGGAGGGCCGCGACGACCTGCGGCTGCGCGTGGCCGTGCAGCCCGGGGGCTGCTCGGGCCTCATCTACCAGCTGTACTTCGACGAGCGCGTCCTCGACGGCGACGCGCTGCGGGACTACGACGGGGTCGAGGTCGTCGTCGACCGCATGAGTGTCCCGTACCTCGACGGGGCGAAGATCGACTTCGCCGACACCATCGAGAAGCAGGGCTTCACGATCGACAACCCCAACGCGGGCAGCTCGTGCGCCTGCGGGGGCTCCTTCGGCTGACCTCCACGGGTCCAACGACCCGTCACGACGCAGGGCCGGTGCCTCAGGGCGCCGGCCCTGCGTCGTGCCTGGGGGCGGGCGCGGGTCATCGGTCGCCGAGTCGCACCAGCGTGGAGCCCGATGCCTGGTGGGCGGGGGCGTCCGGCCCTGCGCCGTGCGGCAACGGGTCGTCCGGCAGGGGCCGGGGCGGAGTGGTCTCGAGGACGGTGTGCCCTCGCATGCGGGCCCAGGCCGGGATGTCGTGCTCTGCTGCGGGGTCGGTCCAGCGGACCAGGACCTCGTCCCCGGGGCTGCTGTCCCGCGCGAGCGAGGCGAGACGGATCACGGGCAGGGGGCAGCGCAGGCCCCGGGCGTCGAGGACGATCACAGACCCTGGACGCCGAGGGCTCGGCGCACCTGCGCCACGGCCTCGGGCAGCTCGTCGGCGAAGCGGTCGACCTCGGCCTCGGGGACCTCGCGCGGGAGCGTCACGCGCACGTTCCCGTGGGTCAGAGCCCCCATGGCGGCCAGCACGTGGCTCGGCTCGAGGGAGCTCGAGGTGCACGCCGACCCCGACCCGACGGCGAAGCCGCGGCGGTCGAGCTCGGTCACGAGGGCCTCGCCGTCGACGTAGAGGCAGGAGAACGTGACCACGTGCGGGAGCCTGTCCTCGGGATCGCCGACCACGTCCACGTCGGGCACCCTGTGGGCGACCTCGTCGCGGAGCCGACCGACCAACCTCCGGCGGTGCAGGTCGGCCTCCTCCCGGTCCGCGAGCGTGGCGCGGAGGGCGGCCGCGGCGCCCAGGGCTGCCGGGACCGAGACGCCGCCGGGGAACCATCGGTCCTCGTCCTCGGGCCAGTCGGGGGCCATCCGCACGCGGGTGCGGACCGCCAGGACACCGAGCGGGGTCGGGGCGCCCCAGTCTCCGGCATCGGCCACGACCGCGTCCCAGGCCGGCGGGATCTCCTGGTGGCCCACGCTCGACCCCGCGTCGACGAGGAGCGGGACCCCGGCGGACTGCGTCGCGTCGTACGCGGCGGCCAACGGCTGCACCGTCCCGACCTCGCCGTTGGCGTGCTGGAGGACGGCGAGAGCAACTCCCGGGAGGCCGACGGCCGCGCGCCACGCCGCCACGTCCACCCGACCGAGGCGGTCGACAGGAACCGGACCGGGGCGCGCGGGGGCTTCCTCGTCCTTGTCGTGGCCTGGGCGGGCAGGTCGGGTCCATGACCCGTGACGTTCGGCGACGAGCTGTGCCCCCGCGTGCAGAGCAGCACGCTCGACGGCCGAGAGCACGACGCTGCTGCCTGCCCGACGTCGACCGCGGGCGATCCCCAGGAGCCCGTGCTGGAGCGCCACCGTGTGCGAGGGGCCCAGGTGCACCTCCTCGGGTCGGCACGCCAGGCCCTCGGCGAGGACCTCACGCGCCGCGTCGAGGAGCATCCGAGCACGGCGCCCCTCCGCGTGCAGCCTGCGCGGGTCCGCCCAGCCGTCGTCGAAGGCAGCCGCCTGGGCCGCGAGCCCCGCCGGGTGCAGCGGCGCCCGCCCGCCGGCGTCGAGGTAGGTTCGCTTCACCCTGGCCACGCTAGCCGCCCCCGCCGCCCGACCACGCCCGGGACCCGTCCCGGCGCGGATGATGGCGATCTGCACGCTAGGCTGCAGGGGTCGAGGACGAAAGTCCCACGGTGTGGCGCGCGTAGCGGTGCCCATCGGGGCGCGTACATGAGAGGCACCCTTGGACGTGCAGAACCCCGGCCGCAAGCGGTCCACCGCCGTGCGGCTCGCCGCGACCGCCGTGATCGTCGCGCTCACCACGACCGCCTGCTCGGCAGGCGAGGTGAGCCGCGGCTGGATGCCCGGCTACGACGACGGCGAGCAGGTCACCAACATGACCCAGCGGATCACGGACCTGTGGACCGGGTCCTGGATCGCTGCGCTCATCGTCGGGGCGATCACCTGGGGCCTGATCATCTGGTGCGTCGCGGTCTACCGGAAGCGCAAGGACGACGACACCCTCCCGGTGCAGCTCCGCTACCACGTACCGCTCGAGATCATGTACGTGATTCTCCCGATCCTCATGGTCGGCGTGCTGTTCTTCTTCACGGCACGTGACATGGACGCGATCGAGGACACCGACGAGGACCCCGACGTGGTCGTCCAGGTCTACGGCAAGCAGTGGAGCTGGGACTTCAACTACGTCGACGAGGACGTCTACGACACCGGCGTGCACGTGATCGACATCGGCGAGCCGGGCAACCCCGACCAGCTGCCGACGCTCTACCTGCCGGTCGACGAGCGGGTCGAGTTCGAGCTCAGGTCCCGCGACGTCATCCACTCCTTCTGGGTCCCAGCCTTCCTCTACAAGAAGGACATGTTCCCCGGGAACCACGTCAACACCTTCCAGGTGGTCCCGACGCGTGAGGGGGTCTACGCGGGCAAGTGCGCCGAGCTGTGCGGCCAGCACCACGCCGGGATGCTCTTCAACGTCGCGGTCGTCTCGCGCGAGGAGTACGACGCGCACATCGAGAGCCTGCGGGCGGCCGGGCAGACCGGCCAGCTGGGCCCCGAGCTCGACCGTCAGCAGACCCGCGGCGACGACAACGCCATTGCGGCAGGAGAGGGCTGATGGCCACGCAGACCGTAAACCTCGAGCGCAAGAGCCTCGGGGCCTCAGTGGTCGAGTGGATCACCACGACCGACCACAAGAAGATCGGGTACCTGTACCTGATCACCTCGTTCATCTTCTTCTGCATCGCCGGACTCATGGCGCTGGTGATCCGGGCAGAGCTCTTCGAGCCGGGCATCCAGTTCGTGCAGAGCAAGGAGCAGTACAACCAGCTCTTCACGATGCACGGCACGATCATGCTGCTGCTCTTCGCGACGCCGCTCTTCGCCGGGTTCGCGAACGTGCTCGTCCCGCTGCAGATCGGCGCGCCGGACGTCTCCTTCCCCCGGCTGAACTCGTTCGCCTACTGGCTGTACCTCTTCGGCGGGCTGATCGTGGTCGCGGGGTTCCTGACCCCGCAGGGCGCAGCCTCCTTCGGATGGTTCGCGTACGCCCCGTTGTCGAGCTCGACGTTCTCACCAGGGCTGGGTGGTGATCTCTGGGTCTTCGGCCTCGCGCTGACCGGTTTCGGGACCATCCTGGGCGCGGTGAACTTCATCACCACGATCATCACGATGCGCGCCCCGGGCATGACGATGTTCCGGATGCCCCTGTTCACCTGGAACACGCTCGTCACCAGCCTGCTCGTGCTCATGGCCTTCCCGCCCCTGGCGGCAGCGCTGTTCGCCCTCGGAGCGGATCGGCGGCTCGGCGCGCAGGTCTTCAACCCCGAGCACGGTGGCGCCATCCTGTGGCAGCACCTGTTCTGGTTCTTCGGCCACCCCGAGGTCTACATCATCGCCCTGCCGTTCTTCGGGATCATCAGCGAGATCCTCCCGGTCTTCAGCCGCAAGCCGATCTTCGGCTACAAGGGTCTCGTCTACGCGACGATCGCGATCGCGGCCCTGTCGGTCACGGTGTGGGCCCACCACATGTACGTGACCGGCGCGGTCCTGCTGCCCTTCTTCGCCCTGATGACGATGCTCATCGCGGTACCGACCGGTGTGAAGTACTTCAACTGGATCGGCACGATGTGGCGCGGGAAGCTCACCTTCGAGACGCCGATGCTCTGGTCGATCGGCTTCCTGGTGACCTTCCTCTTCGGCGGTCTGACCGGCATCATCCTCTCGAGCCCGGCCCTGGACTTCCACGTCTCTGACACCTACTTCGTCGTCGCGCACTTCCACTACGTGGTCTTCGGGACCGTCGTCTTCGCGATGTTCGCGGGCTTCTACTTCTGGTGGCCCAAGTTCACCGGCACCATGCTCGACGAGCGTCTGGGCAAGTGGCACTTCTGGACCCTCTTCTTCGGGTTCCACGGGACCTTCCTCGTCCAGCACTGGCTCGGTGTGGAGGGGATGCCCCGTCGGTACGCGGACTACATGCCCGAGGACGGCTTCACCTGGATGAACCAGCTCTCGACGGTGGGTTCGGTGCTGCTCGCGGCGTCGACCCTGCCCTTCCTCTGGAACGTCTACGTGACCTGGCGCAAGGCGCCCAAGGTCACGGTGGATGACCCCTGGGGCTACGGGAACTCCCTGGAGTGGGCGACGTCGTGCCCGCCGCCTCGGCACAACTTCACGTCCCTGCCGCGGATCCGCTCCGAGCGCCCGGCCTTCGACCTGCACCACCCCGAGGTCGCGGCGATGGACCACGTGGAGCCTGACGCCGGCGTCCTCGACTGGGAGGCCGACCGACGCGGGCAGACCTCGGCCGCGGCCGAGCGTCTCGCGAGCGGAGACGCCGAGCCGGAGCAGTCCTCCTCGACGATCGTCGACGACGGACGCGGCCCGCGGCCTGACGGCGAGGGTGACCACACCGAGGAGGAGAAGCGATGAAGTTCGAGGCACGTCTCTTCCTCTTCCTCACGCCCTTCTTCATCGTGGTCGGCGTGATCTACGGGTTCTGGAGCAGCTGGGAGGCCGTCGGCTCCGCCGGGCTCCTGCTCGTGGGCGGCCTGGTCGGCATGGTCGGTGCCTACCTCGCTCTCGTCGCCCGTCGGATCGACCCTCGACCCGAGGACGACGCCTTCGGAGAGATCGAGCAGGGCGCGGGCGAGCAGGGCGTCTACAGCCCTGGGAGCTGGTGGCCGATCGTCATCGGCGGTGCCTCGGCGGTCTGCTTCGCCGGGATGGCCGTCGGGTGGTGGCTGTTCTACATCGGCGCGGCTGTCGCCGTGATCGGCCTCGTCGGCTGGGTCTTCGAGTTCTCCCGCGGACAGCACGCGCACTGACTCCGCGAGCACGAGGGGCCCGGCACCACCACGGTGTCGGGCCCCTCGCCTGTCTGCGGGCGCTCTACCGGGCCCGGGGCGTGCGGCCTTGACCCGGTTCCCCCGGCGACGCGGGAGTTCGCTCTGGTGGCCCTAAGGACGCGGCGCAGCGGCAGGGAGGACGGCACCGTCACGGGCCCCCGGAGACCCGCCCGGAGACCCGCGCGGCGTCCCGTAGGGGGAGCAGCCTGAGCGCACCGGGGGAGCGGGCCGCCGACGACGAAGGCCCGACCCCCGCGTGGTGCGGGAGCCGGGCCTTCGGTGTCCAGCGGTGCTGCTGGGAGATCAGACGGGGACGATGAGGCCCTTGGTCTGCGTCCGCGCACGCGCGAAGCGCTCAGCGGCGTCGGCCCAGTTCACGATGTTCCACCAGGCCTTGATGTAGTCGGCCTTGACGTTGACGTAGTCCAGGTAGAAGGCGTGCTCCCACATGTCGAGGAGCACGATCGGGACGAGCCCGAGAGCGATGTTGCTCTGCTGGTCGTAGAGCTGGACGATCACGAGCCGCTCGCCGACCGAGTCCCAGGCGAGGATCGACCAGCCCGACCCCTGAATGCCTGCGGCGTTGGCGGCGAAGTGCTTCTGGAACGCGTCGAAGGAGCCGAAGAACTCGTCGATCGCTGCGCCCAGGTCGCCGGTCGGGCGGTCGCCGCCCTCGGGGGAGAGGTTCTGCCAGAAGGCGGAGTGGTTGACGTGCCCGCCAAGGTTGAACGCGAGGTTCTTCTCGTGCAGGTTGACGGACCCGAGGTCCCCGCTCTCGCGGGCCTCCGCGAGCTTCTGCAGCGCCGTGTTCGCGCCGGTGACGTAGGCCGCGTGGTGCTTGTCGTGGTGCAGCTCCATGATCCGGCCGGAGATGTGAGGCTCGAGAGCGGCGTAGTCGTAGGGAAGGTCGGGCAGCGTGTAGTCAGCCATGGATGGCCTCTCCGGTCAGGTCGCAGTCATCTGCGACGGCTCGGTCTGCGTCGCGGTGCGGGACGCAGGTCGCGCACCGCTCTCCACCACTGTGGTGGTTCGTCAGCGATCGCGCGCGTCGACCGAGGGCCCGGAGGCGATCTCAGCCGGCACGCCGCCGCTGCTGGGGTGCCCTTCGAGGGCGTCGTGCTCGCCGTGGGAGTGCGCGGCGGCGAGCTCGGCCGGGGTGACGGGCTCGACCCGGTCCTCGTAGAAGAAGCGGGACACCCGTGCACGCAGGGCGTCGCGGTGGTAGCCCTTGCGGCGCACCCCACGCTCGTCGTGCGCGGGCAGGATCTCGAGGGGGCGACGCGCCTCGTGCTGGACGCGGATCCACCGCTCGTACTCGTCGAGGGGCTTGTGCACCTCGATGTACTCGCCGTTGGCGAAGCGGACGATCCGACCCGTCTCGTGCCCGTGCAGCACGAGCTCGCGGTCCTTGCGCTGCAGGCCGAGGCACAGCCGCTTGGTGGCCCAGAAGGCGACCACCGGTGCCACGAAGAACAGCACCCGGAAGATGTATGTGATGTCGTTGAGCGACATCGCGAAGTGCGTGGCGATGAGGTCGTTCGCCCCGGCGAGAAGGAGGATGAAGAACGCCGTGAGGATCGCGACGCCGGTGGCCGTGCGGACCGGGGCGTTGCGGGGGCGGTCGAGCAGGTGGTGCTCACGCTTGTCACCGGTCGCGAACGCCTCGATGAACGGGTACGCAGCGAGGGCGGTGAAGAGCAGCCCCGGGATGACCACGGCAGGGATGAGCACGTTGAGCGACAGGGTGTAGCCCGCGATCACGAACTCGGTCGCCCCGGGCATCAGGCGCAGACCACCCTCGAGGAACAGCATGTACCAGTCGGGCTGGGCCCCTGCTGCCACCGGGGACGGGTCGTAGGGGCCGTAGTTCCACACCGGGTTGATCGTCATGGTGCCGGCCATCAGGGCGAGCACGCCGAAGACGATGAAGAAGAAGCCACCGGCCTTCGCGACGTAGACCGGGAAGAGCGGGAAGCCCACGACGTTGCGCTGGGTGCGTCCCGGCCCAGGGAAGTGGGTGTGCTTGTGCAGCACGACGAGGAACAGGTGCAGGCCGATCAGGGCCAGGATCAGCCCCGGGATCAGCAGGATGTGCATGGTGAACAGGCGCGGGATGATGTGCTCGCCCGGGAACTCGCCCCCGAAGATGAAGTACGACATGTAGCTGCCGACCACGGGGATCGACTTCACGACGCCGTCGGTGATCCGCAGACCGTTGCCGGAGAGCACGTCATCCGGCAGCGAGTAGCCGGTGAACCCCGCCGCGAGGCCCAGGATCATGAGGACGAAGCCGACGACCCAGTTGATCTCGCGCGGCTTGCGGAACGCACCGGTGAAGAACACCCGCATCATGTGGGTGACGATCGCGGCCATGAAGAGCAGTGCGGCCCAGTGGTGGATCTGCCGCATCAGCAGGCCGCCGGTGACCTCGAAGGACAGGTCGAGGGTCGAGGCGAACGCCTCGGACATCTCCACACCGTTCATCGCGGCGAAGGGGCCTTCGTACACGACGAGGGTCATGCTCGGCACGAAGAACATCGTGAGGAAGACCCCGGTGAGGATCAGCACGATGAAGGAGTACAGGGCGATCTCGCCCAGGAGGAAGGACCAGTGGTCCGGGAAGATCTTCCGGGCGAAGCCCTTGACCGCTGTCCCGATGCCCGTGCGCTGGTCGAGGTAGTCGGCCGTGCCGCTGGCGGCACGCTGGCCTGTGGTCGCTCGAGTGCTCACTTGAGACGCTCCCAGTAGCTCGGACCGATGGGTTCGGTGAAGTCGCTCTGCGCGACGAGGTACCCCTCGTCGTCCACGGTGATCGGCAGCTGGGGGAGCGGCCGCTTGGCAGGCCCGAACACGACCTTCGCGCCGTCGGCCATGTCGAAGGTCGACTGGTGGCAGGGGCAGAGCAGGTGGTGCGTCTGACGCTCGTAGAGCGCCACCGGGCACCCGACGTGGGTGCAGATCTTCGAGTACGCGACGATGCCCTCGTAGGACCAGTCGCGACGGTCCTCGGCCTCGGTGAGGTCGCGGGGGTCCATGCGGACCATCAGCACGACGGCCTTGGCCTTCTCCTCGATCCAGTGCGAGGCGTGCTCTCCCTCGCGCAGGCCGTCAGGGATCACGTGGTACGCCGATCCGATCGTGACGTCAGCAGCACGGATCGGGTCGCCTGACGGGTCACGGACGAGCCGGCGCCCGCGCTCCCAGAGCGTGTGCCGGAAGTTCGAGACGTTCCAGTCGCCACCGACCTGCCCGACCAGGGGGACCGCGAAGGTCAGCGGCGCCAGGGCGACCGCCGAGACGACGGCCCCCTTGAGGAGCCCGCGACGGCCGATCCCGGAGTCCTTCGCCCCGGCCTCGAGAGCGGCGAGGGCGGCCTCGCGGGTCTCGGGGTCGCTCTTCTGCGGGTGGCGGGCCTCGGCCTGCTCGTGGTCGGACATGAGGGTCTTGGCCCAGTGGACCGCGGCGGCGCCGATGCCGAACATCGACAGGAAGAGCCCCAGGCCGAGCAGCAGGTTCGAGGTCCGCATCGACTCCACGGTGTCCCCGGAGGGAAAGAGGAAGTACGCGACCAGCATGCCGATCGTGCCCAGCACGGACACCGCGAAGAGGACGACGGTCTGGCGCTCGGCCCGCTTGGCCGCGGCGGGGTCCTTGTCGGCCATCCGCTCCTGGTGCGGGGGCATGCCGGGGTCCTGGAAGGCTGCCGGCGAGGTGCCCGCGCCGCTGACCGTGAGGTCGGTCGAGCTCTGCTCGTTGCTCATGAGGACTTCGCTCCGATCCAGACGGCACACGCGACCAGCAGGCCCATACCCACGACCCACACCCAGATACCTTCACCGACCGGACCGATGGCACCGAGGTCGGTGCCGCCAGGCGAGCCGGCGTCCTGCTCTCCTAGGAACGCGATGATGTCCCGCTTTTCTTCCGGGGTGAGGTTCGCGTCGTTGAACACGGGCATGGACTGGGGCCCGGTCTGCATCGCCTCGTAGATCTGCGTGGGGGTGCTCGGGCCGAGGTTCGGGGCGTACTTGCCCTCCGAGAGCGCGCCCCCCTTGCCGATCGCGCCATGGCACATGGCGCAGTTGGTCCGGAAGAGGGCACCACCGTTCGCAGCATCGCCCAGGGCAGGGTCGACCTGCTCGGCGGACGGGATCGCCGGGCCGGCGCCCAGCGAGGCCACGTAGGCCGCGAGCTGGCTCGTCTCCTCGGCGTCGAACTGCGGGGGCTTCGCCTGGGCCTGCACGCCGTCCATCTGCATCGGCATGCGACCCGTCGAGACCTGGAAGTCCACGGCGGCCGCACCGACCCCGATCAGTGACGGTGCTCCCTCGCGCCCTTCGGCGCTCGGCCCGTGGCACGTGGCGCAGTTCGCCTGGAACAGCGCACGCCCGGCAGCGATGTCGTCCTCCGAAGGGGCCGACGCGCTGGCGGCGCTGGGGGCGAGGGCCGCGTAGAGCCCTCCGGTCACGAGGAGCGCCAGCAGGAGGAGGGCCACCGGGGCCAGCCGGTGGTGCCTGCGAGCGGCGATTGCCTTCACGAACTAACCCTCATCTCGTTGCGCCCGGCGGGCCGAGCGGTCGTACGGGTCGAGCCGGTCGTCGGCGGGCCGGTCGCCGGCCCACGCTCTGTGCGGTGGTGCGTCAACGGATGAGGTAGATCGCCGCGAACAGCGCGATCCACACGACGTCGACGAAGTGCCAGTAGTACGAGGTCACGATCGCCGTCGTGGCCTCGTGGTGCCCGAAGCGCTTGGCCGCGAAGGAGCGACCGAGCAGGAACAGGAAGGCGATGAGCCCTCCGATCACGTGCAGGCCGTGGAAGCCCGTCGTCAGGTAGAAGACCGAGCCGTAGGGGCTGGAGGCGATGGTCAACCCGTGCTCGACCAGCTCGGCGTACTCGTAGACCTGACCGCCGATGAAGATCGCCCCCATGACGAAGGTCATGGTCATCCACTCGTTCATGCCCCAGCGCGTGAACTGCAGCAGGCCGCCGGTGCGGGTGGGCTGGAACCGCTCGGCCGCCCAGACGCCCATCTGGCAGGTGATCGAGCTGAGGACCAGGATCGTCGTGTTGACCGCCGCGAACGTCAGGTTGAGCTGCGCGGTCTCCTCGGCCCAGATCTCGGGGACGGTCGAGCGAATCGTGAAGTACATCGCGAAGAGGCCCGCGAAGAACATCAGCTCGCTCGCGAGCCAGACGATCGTCCCGACCGACACCGGGTTCGGCCGGTTGACGCTCAGGTGTGGGCGCGAGGTGGAGGCGGCTGTAGCGGTTGACACGTTGTCATTATGGCTGACATCGGCGGTGCGTGGGTCCAAGGGCCCACAATCGGCGTGGTTCCGTGACCCTCAGCCCGCGCTGAGCGGCGTCCGTGACAAGATGCTGCGTGGTGTCGGCACCCTCAGGTGCCGTGATGTCGACCGACGAGTGAGGCGAGCATGGCCGCGACCGAGCAGCACGACGAGTGGGACGCGATCGACGAGGGGCAGGAGCCCTCACGGATGCGGATCCTGCTCTACAGCGATGACGTCCGCACCCGCGACGCGGTGATGCTCGCGGTGGGCCGTCGTGTCGCCAAGGGCCTGCCACCCGTCGAGTGGCTCCAGGTCGCGACCCCCGCTGCTGCGGTCGCCGCCGTCGAGGCCGGCGGGCTCGACCTGCTCGTGCTGGACGGCGAGACGGGCAAGAACGGCGGCCTGGGCCTGGGGCGGCAGTTCAAGGACGAGATCTTCGGCTGTCCGCCCGTCCTGGCGCTCACCGGGCGACCCCAGGACGCCTGGCTCGCCTCCTGGTCGCAGGCCGACGCCGTGGTGTCCCGCCCGTTCGACCCGATCGCGCTCCAGAAGGCCGTCGCGTCGCTCGTGCGCGGCGGTGCCGTCGTCGGATGACGGGCGCGGGTGCGCCGACCTGGCCGACCCTCACCCGAGGCCTCCTCGCACGCGAGGACCTGACCGCCCCGCAGGCGCGGTGGGCGATGGGTCAGGTGATGGCTGGTGAGGCCTCGGCCGTGCAGCTCGCCGGGTTCCTGGTCGCCCTCCGGGCCAAGGGCGAGACCGTCGAGGAGGTCCGCGGGCTCGTCGAGGAGATGCTGGCCCACGCGCACCGGATCGAGGTCCCCGGGCGCTGCGTCGACGTCGTCGGCACCGGCGGGGACATGCACCACACCGTGAACATCTCGACGATGGCCTCGCTCGTCGTGGCCGGTGCGGGTGTGCGTGTGGTCAAGCACGGGGGCCGTGCGGCCTCGTCGGCGAGCGGCACGGCCGACGTGCTCGAGGCCCTCGGCCTCCGTCTCGACCAGCCGCCCGAGCGCGTCGCCGAGCTCGCGACCGAGGTGGGGATGACCTTCTGCTTCGCCCAGGTCTTCCACCCGGCGATGCGTCACGCCGCCCCGGCCCGTCGGGGCCTCGGCGTCCCGACCGCCTTCAACCTGCTCGGCCCGCTCACCAACCCGGCACAGCCCGCCGCCTCCGCGATCGGTGTCCCCGAGGTGTCGATGGCACGGCTCATGGCCGGCGTCCTGGCGGCACGTGGACGGGAGGCGCTCGTCTTCCGTGGCCACGACGGGCTCGACGAGCTCGCGGCGACCGGGCCCGCTCGGCTGTGGTGGGTGCGGGACGGGGGGGTGACCGAGCACGAGGTCGACCCTGCTTCCGAGCTGGGGCTCACCCCGATCGAGGTGGGGCAGCTCCGTGGCGGCGACGCCGCGAGCAACGCCGAGGTGGTCCGCAGGGTCCTGGCCGGTGAGCCGGGGGCGGTGCGCGAGACGGTGCTCCTCAACGCCGCCGCGGGACTGGTCGCCGACGGGACGCACGCAGGCACGGGGGAGGGCACCCTGGTCGAGCGGTTGAGCCATGGCATGGCCGTCGCGGCCCAGGCCGTCGACGACGGTCGAGCCGCTCAGCTGCTGGAACGCTGGATACGGGCCTCGCAGGGCTGACAGGCCCGCAGCCTCGCGGGCACGGGGTTCAGCCGTCCAGGCCGAGGTCGAAGGCCTGGTCGAGGTCCTGCTGAGAGTAGGCACGGAAGGCGATGTAGGTCTGGGTACGGACGACGCCCTCGACCTTGCTCAGGCGGTCGGCGATGACGCCGGCGAGCTGGTCGTGCTCCCGCACCCGCACCATCGCCACCAGGTCGACCTCGCCGGTGACCGAGTAGACCTCGGAGACACCGGGGACCTCAGCCACGTCCGCGCAGATCTCCGGGATGCGTGACGGGTCGGCGTCGATCATGACGATGGCAGTGATCATCGGGGGTCCTCCGAAGGTGGGCGTGGCTCCATCATGCCGCGGCCAGACCGGTCGGACCTGCTGCCGCGACGGCAGCCGCCGTCGCGGCAGCGTCGGTCAGCCGCTCGGCCCCGCGGACGGGGCACGCCCAGTGGTCGCCCGCCTCGACCAGGCGCACTCCAGGCTGCTCGAGCCATGCGAGCACCAGGTCCGTCTCCTCGGGGTGAGCCGCCGAGGCGGGCAGTACCGGCGCTCCAGGCTGCTCCGCGGTGGCCACGAGCGCCTCGAGCAGGGGCCGGGGATCGACGCCCGCGGGGCTCGTGGTCGTGCCGCAGAGCCGGCCGTGACGGACGACGACGAGTTCCCATCCGCCCTCCGGCACCGCACGAGCTGCGTGGAGCTCGGACTGGGCGGACAGGCGGGCGGACCGTTGGGCGCGTGCGGCACCACGGAGGAAGGCCGTGAGCTGGTCGCGCCAGGCGGCGGCCTCCTCGTAGCGCTCCTCGGCGGTCAGGGCGGCGATGCGCGCCGCGTGGACGTCGAGCACGGGTCCTGGGTCGGTGAGCATCGCGGTCCGGATGGCGTCGACCACAGCGGCGTAGGCGACCTCGTCCTGCCCGCCGGTGCACGGCGCTCCGCACCGTCCCATACCCGCGAGGGCGCACGGGCTCGCCCCCGGGGCGGGGGTCCGTGGCAGGCGCGGTGAGCACTGGCGCACCGCGAAGGTCGCGTGCAGTGCCTCGATCGCGCGCTGAGCCGTCGCCCTGCTGCTGAACGGGCCGATGTGCGCCTCGACCCGGCCGGGGGGCTGACCCTCGGGCCGAACCTCGCGGGTGACGCTCAAGCGGGGGAAGGGCTCGACCGTGAGGCGCACCCACGGCATGCGTTCGGGGAAGCGGGAGCGTCGGTTGTAGCGCGGAGCGTGCTCGGCGATGAGGCGCAGCTCGCGGACCCTGGCTTCGAGGGTGGTCCCGCAGACCACCGGGACGACCTCCTCGGCCAGCATGACCATCTCGTTCATCCGTCGCCGGTGCTCGGACGCGGTGAAGTAGGTGCGCACCCGGGTGCGGATCGAGGTGGAGGTCCCGACGTAGAGCACCTCGCCGCGGGCGTCGCGGAACTGGTACACCCCGGGAGCGTCGGGCAGGCCGTCGGCCAGGTGCCGCTTGCGGCGGCGAGCAGGGGGGACCGGGTCGGTCGCGGTGGCGAGGTCCTCGAGATGGGTGACCCCGAGCGGAGCCAGACGACCCAGGAGAGCGTGCAGCACGTCGACGGTCGCGCGGGCGTCCGAGAGCGCACGGTGGTCGGGGGTGACGGTCGCGCGGAAGTAGCCGGCGAGGGTGCCGAGCTTGTGGTTGGGGACCTCGTCGCGACCGACGGCACGCCGGGCCAGGGCGACCGTGTCGAGGACCTGGATCGCAGGCCAGGCGTACCCGTGGTCGCGGGCGGCCGCCTTGAGGAAGCCGACGTCGAAGGCGGCGTTGTGCGCCACGAGGACCGCGCCGTGGAGGAACTCGAGGAGGCCGGGCAGGACCTGCTCGATCCGGGGCGCACCGTGGACCATCGAGGTGGTGATGCCCGTCAGCGTCGCGATGTACGCGGGGACGGGCCCACCGGGGTCGACCAGGGTCTGCAGCTCGCCGAGGACCTCGCCGCCGCGGACCTTCACGGCGCCGATCTCGGTGATCGCCGAGGTGGTCGGGCTGCCTCCCGTGGTCTCGAGGTCCAGGACGACGAAGGTCACCTCGGCGAGCGGGGTGCCGATCTCCTCGAGGGTCGGCTGGAGCGCGAGGGCGCCTGGCTGCTGCATGACGGGAAGAGTAGGTGGCACCACCGACACGGTCGTCGCGATACGCGGGCCGTGTCGGTGGTGCCACCTAGCGTGCGTCGCATGATGATCGACTGCGGAAGCTGCACGGTGCGGGGAGATGCCTGCGCCGACTGCGTGGTGACCTTTCTCACCGTGCCCGTCCGACCGGGTGCGGCCCCACCGCCACCGGACCGGGTGGACCTCGACGAGGCCGAGCAGGTCGCGCTGGGGGTGCTGGCACGCGGCGGCCTGGTCCCGCCGCTCCGGCTCGTGCGAGCGGGATGAGCTCGACGAGGTCCGACGGGCTCCGAGCGGGGGTCGGTGCCCGTGCCCGGGGGGTCGGCGCGCGCCGACCCCCCGGACGGTCTCAGGCGTGGTCGTGGTCTCCGACGTGCGCGTACAGCTCCTCGATCTGTGCCGTGAAGTCGCTGATCACCAGGGAGCGCTTCACCTTCATCGACGGCGTCAGGTAGTCGTTCTCGACCGTGAAGTCGGTCGTGAGCACCGTGTACCGACGGATGGACTCCGCCCGCGAGACGGCCTGGTTGGTGCGTTCGACGGCTCGGTCCAGAGCCGCGCGCACCTCGGGGTTCTCGCCGGCCGTCGCGACGTCCATCTCCGGGAGCCCGTGGGTCGAGAGCCAGCCGGGCAGGGCCTCGGCGTCGAGCGTGATCAGGGCACCGATGAACGGCTTCGCGTCGCCGACCACCACGACCTGGCTCACCAGAGGGTGCCCGCGCAAGCGGTCCTCGAGCACGGCGGGGGCGACGTTCTTGCCCCCCGCCGTGACGATGATCTCCTTCTTGCGACCGGTGATCCGGACGAAGCCGTCCTCGTCCATCGACCCCAGGTCGCCGGTGCGGAACCAACCGTCCTCGAAGGACGCCTGCGTGGCCTCGGCGTTCTTGTGATAGCCCACGAACACGCCGTCACCCTTGGCGAGGATCTCCCCGTCCGGTGCGACCCGCAGGGCGAGTCCGGGCAGCGGCGGCCCGACGGTACCGATCTTCGTCGCGTCGGGCAGGTTCACCGAGACGGGCGCCGTCGTCTCGGTGAGGCCGTAGCCCTCGAGGACCTGGAGCCCGACACCGCGGTAGAAGTGACCGAGACGCTCACCCAGGGGGGCGCCGCCGGAGATGGCCCACTCGGCACGGCCGCCGAGGGCCGTGCGGAGCTTGGACAGGACCAGGACGTCGGCGACCTTGTGCTGGAGCTTGAGCCACGGCCCCGGACCGCCTGGCGTGTCCAGGGCTCGCGAGTAGACGATGGCCGTCTTGGCAGCGCGCTGGAAGATGCCCCGCTTGCCACCCGCGGCGGCCTTCTGCTCGGAGGAGTTGTAGACCTTCTCGAAGACCCGCGGCACGGAGAGGATGAAGGTCGGCTGGAAGGTGCCGAGGTCGGCGAGCAGGTTCTTGGTGTCCGGGGTGTGTCCGAGGACCGCGCCCGCCGGGACGACCAGGACCTCGATGAACCGGGCGAAGACGTGGGCGAGGGGCATGAAGAGCAGGGTCCGGGACCCGGGCGGGCACACCTTCTCGCCCAGCTTGGCCACGGCGTTGCGCGTGAGCGACACGAAGTTGCCGTGGGTGAGCTCGGCCCCCTTGGGGCGGCCCGTGGTCCCCGAGGTGTAGATGATCGTCGCGACGTCGGCGGTGGTCGCCAGGGCACGCCGGCGGAGGATCTCGGTCTCGGCGATCTGCTGGCCGTCCGCCACCAGCGTGTCCACGGCGCCGTCGTCGAGGACCAGGACGTCCCCGAGATGGGGGGCGCTGGGGCGCACCTGCTCGACGGTCGTGGCGAGCTCGGAGGTCTCGACGACGAGGAGTCGGACGTCGGCATCGGTGAGGATCCACTCGACCTGCTCGGCCGAGGAGGTCTCGTAGAGGGGCACCGGGACCGCTCCAGCGGCCCAGATCGCGAAGTCGAGCAGGGTCCACTCGTACCTGGTGCGGCTCATGATGCCGACGCTCTGGCCGGGCTCGACCCCACGGGCGACGAGGCCCTTGGCCACCGCGACGACCCGCGCGTCGAACTCACGGGCCGTGATGGACTGCCAGGGGCCGTCGGCAGTCGCCTTGTGCTCGATGAGGGGGTCGTCGGGCATCACCTGCACGCGACCGGCGAGCAGGGAGCTCAGGTTCTCGGAGGGGTCGATCTCGACGACGGGGGGGCTGTGGAACTCGTCCATGCTGACTCCAGTGGCAGACGGATAGTGGCTCGACCTTACAGAGTCTGAGAGTCCCGGCCCGGGAGGGCCCGACGTGGGTAGCCTGCGCCTGGACACGTTGCAGGACCCCCTCGGCAGCAAGGACGGACATGTACGCGATCGGTGTGGACATCGGTGGGACGAAGATCGCCGCCGGATTGGTCGACGAGGCCGGCGTCATCATCGCCCAGGCCAAGCGCAGCACGGTCGCCGGGGACGCGGCCGAGATCGACCGCGCTGTCGCGGACCTGTACCGCGAGCTCTCCGCCGGCCACGAGGTCCACGCGCTCGGCGTCGCTGCTGCGGGGTTCATCAGCTCCGACCGCGCGACCGCCCTCTTCGGCGCGAACATCGCCTGGCGCGACTACCCCCTGCGCGACCGCATCGCCTCGCTCGTCGGCGACCCTGACCTGCGTGTCGTGGTCGAGAACGACGCCAACGCCGCTGGGTGGGCCGAGTTCCGCTTCGGCGCGGGCCGCGACGTCGAGGACATGCTGCTCCTCACCGTCGGCACGGGGCTCGGCGGCGCGCTCGTGGTCGGCGGTCAGCTCGTGCGCGGGGCCTGGGGGGTGGCCGCCGAGGTCGGTCACGTCCGCGTGGTCCCCGAGGGGCACCTGTGCGGGTGCGGGCTGCGGGGGTGCTGGGAGCAGTACGCCTCGGGCAGCGCCTTGGTGCGCGAGGCTCGGCAGGCCGCCGCGGCGG